>NZ_ALCB01000042.1:0-77175 GCF_000282935.1 Actinomyces sp. ICM39 | reverse complement strand
GGGGTTCGGGTTCGGGAACCACGAGGGGTTCGGGTTCGGGAACCACGAGGGGTTCGGGTTCGGGAACCACGACCGGGGCCGGTTCGGGTTCCGGTTCAGGAACCACGACGGGCTCAGGTTCCGGAATTGCGACCGGTTCCGGCTCCGGAACGACTGCACGCTGAATCTTCGGGATCAGCATCGTCTCGGGAGCATCCTCCACGCTCGGGGACGGGACGGGCACGGAAGACGAGTAAGAAGAGTCGGTGGGTGAGTGCTCAATTGCGGCGACACTTTGTTGCGGTTCGGCCTTGGGAGCGTGCGCTGCCATCTCTGAGACTCCAGGGCTTGGGATCCCGCGTGCGGGCGTGGCAACATCCTCAGGAGCAGGAGCAGGAGCAGGAGCAGGAGCAGGAGTGGCGGGGACTGCCGGTGCATAGCGGTCAGTCGAAGCCTGAGGCGTGTGGGCAGCCGACGGTGCTCCCTGCTCCTGGGGGAAACCAGGAGCGTAGTGTGCAGCGGCCGCGTTCGGATCCTGCATCGGTTGCATCGGTTGCGTCGGCTGCATAGTCTGCATCGGCTGTGCCGGGAACACGGCAGGACGGTGCCCATCACGTGAACGCTTGCGCTTCGGTGGCTTAGTCGCCTGAACAGGGTCGCTGGGCGCGGGAGCTGTGGGAGTGGGGCGGGACTTATGCTCCCAGACAAAGCCGGTGTCACGCGGCTTGGGCTGCGGAAGCGAGGCGAGATCCTGCCGTGCTGAATTCGTTGACGGAGCACGTCGAGAGGCCTCGGGTGAGGAAGTGCCTCCTCTGCCCTGATTGATCACTGGGGCGGGGCTGCTCTGCGCCGGGACGCCCATTGCTTGCCCCGGCGCATAGGGTGCAGAAGCCCCCGTGCCCCGAGGTGCGGACGGGCGTCGCACATGTGAGGGGGCAGTGCTGTGCTGTGTGCCCTCAGTGGGCTGCGTCGAGCGCTTCGAACGAATCACGTAAATGACGATGACGACAACCAACACGATGACGATGAGGCCGACGATCAAACCGATGAGGAGCCCGAGCGGGGGATCCGAAGGAGAATCGGATGCAGCAGAGGATGCACTATCGGACGAGTTTTCGTTTCCGGGGATGGGCGTTGCGCCCCAGGGATCCTTCAGAGCATTGGCGCCATCCGCTGCGGCCGGATTTCCGCCGGGAGCAAGTGTGCCGTTGACCGTGATGACCTGCGGGACAGTATCCGTCCACGTTGACACGGACAAGGCTCGCCCCTCGTAGGTCGTCGCCGACGTAGCAGCACCAGACGTCGCCGACTTGACTTCCCCTTCGACGCTCAGGGAGACGGAAGCGAAGGACAGGGAAGAGCCGAAGGCCTTCCGATATTCGGCCAGGGTTTGGTCGGTACGTGCCGAGAGTACGAACGCCCCCGAGTCCTGAATAGTGAACTCGGATTCGTCCTGGGCTCGGGTGTACATGAGCTGCATGTGGCAGACCGTGGCGTCGTCGCGCGTCACAAACTCGACGTGTTGGTCTGTGGAGCTACCGGCGTACGGCGTGCATGCGGATTCGCTCATCGTGCGAGAAGGGTCGACGACGGTCAACGTGTCAACGAGCTGGCCGTCCTTGGTCAGGACGTAGGCCTCGGATAGCGTCGGTCCGTCCGCGGCGTGAGCGCCGAATACGACCGTCGACGTGATGAGCAAAGCCCCGAGCGTGGCGCACAGGGCGCGAAAGAATCGCATGCAGTCCTCCTGATATGAACCACTCGATTATCGTCTCTTCGTGGATACAAAGCAACGAGTGGTCGCAGATGCAAGATTGGCTGACCGATCGTCAAATGAAAAAGAGAGCCGTTTCAAAGGTAAGTGGCCCCGATTGACAAGGTGAGATTGCGATCCGTCACGTAGTATGACAGGTATCTACCTAAGGTCAGGTTTTCGATAGTTGGTTTCGTATAAAGCTGAACGAGTTGAGGAGGGGCCCTATGAAGTGTCGGCTTGCCACGCGTGCTGACATCCCTGAGATGACGCGTATTATCACCGAGGGATTCCTCGATTATCCCCTTCATGTCATGCTCGAACCGTACCTCTACCGCCCGGAGCGTTACCCGGAATGTCTCGCTGCCATCAATCGGATGCTCGCTGCTTCGTATCAGAGGGTCCGACACGCTCTCGTCGTCGAGCACGAGGGGCGGATCGTTGGAACTGCGCTCATGCATGACCGCAAGGTGGGGGTCCTGCAGAGCTTCCTCAATGGAGGCTATGAGTTCTATCGATACGCGTCGCCCCTGCTTGTCAAGGATTTTTCTGACGTTGTTGATCGTGCTGATCAGGTAACGATCGATAAAGGTGACTTTGATTGGTATCTCGAGGTGCTCTCGGTTGATAAGAGCATGCGGGGGCGCGGGGTTGGTCGATGGCTGGTCTCCCAGGTGCTGCCGGACTATGTGGCGAAGCGCGGTGGGCGCGCATACGGCTTTGTTACCTCCACTGAAAAGAATGCCCGCTTCTACCTCAATGGCGGGTGTGAACTCCTCGATCGTTTCGATGTGCAGATGCGCGAACAGACCTGTCCGATCTGGTCCTTCCAGAGGCGCGCCGAGCTCCTCTGAGGATTGCTCGCGCAATCTGATCGCCGTGAGCTGTGTTTACGGCTGTGAAAACCTGTTTTTTTGCAGGTCGCAGCGCGTGATGCACGTCCCGCAGTTCCGCTTGACTTCAAGGGCTTGAGGTCTTTTAGGGTGAAGCTATGGCAGGAACCGGCTCTGGGCGCACGTACTCCATTAAGGAGGTAGCGGCGCTCGTTGGGTTACCCGCGTCCACCCTGCGTTACTACGAAGATGTCAGCGTTATTCCGGCCATTGCTCGCGATGCCTCCAGTGGTCACCGTACGTACACCGAGGATGATCTTGAGCTGCTGACCTGGGTGTCGTGTCTCTCTGCGTCCGGAATGTCGATTGCGGACATGCGTGAATATGTCCGATCAGGCTTGGGCGGGGAGAGGGATATCTCCGAGTTTGTGACCCTGTTGGAGCAGCAGGATACGCGCCTTCAGGAGGAAGCTCAGATTATTGAGCTTCGCCGTGAGTTCTTGCGCACAAAGGTTGCTTACTGGCGCGCGATTAAGCGCGATGATGTCGCAGAAGCTGAGCGCTTGGATATCGACGCGCGTGCGCTCGCGGAACGCCTGAAGAAGTGGTCCTTGCGTTCATGAAAGCCTAGTGGGGCGGTCTTCATGCCTGCTCCGAACTCCGCCCCGCTAGGGGGCACGGGGCCGCGTATCCGGGTTGGATGCGCGGCCCTCAATTACGTCCGTTGGGGAGTCCAGTAGGGGATGCGCTGGCGCAGATAAGCCATGTCTCGGTCGATGAGTGGGGCAAGTTGTTCCCATGGGAGGGCGTCGTCGCCGTGCCATGCGATTTCGGCGATGACGAGGAGTCGGGGGAGTAGGTGGTAGAAGAGGAGATCTGGGCTTGTGACCGACGTGGACCATGCGACAGCTTCGATTCCCTTGAGCCGTTCGCTGTGTAGTGCCTGAGGCAGCAGTTCATAGAGCTGGCGTGCGGTCGCAGGAGATGCTGTGGGTGAGCTGGGGCGCGTGGGATGGCTGAGTGTGAGGAGGGGTGAGTCTGCCAGAACCCAGGGGGCGCCCGACGAAGAGGCTTCGGTGGTGTGCGATCCGCTGTGGCGTGATGAGAGAAGGATTGTTCCTGGGGGTGGGCAGTTGTATGCGCGAGTCACGGTGTCCCAGGTGGCTGCCCGGCGACCGTGGAAGTGGAGTGTGCGCATTGCTCGTTCGATGAATAGGCGCTCGATATCTCGCCCAGATGTCAGGCCTGCGCGCTCGAGTGTGGGGTCATTTTCCCACGGACTCCAATCGGTTTTGGGTGCGCCGATATGAATAATGGGGGAGGGGAATAGGTCGCACACGTGGTGGAGGGCTGCCTCGATGAAGTGGAGAGATGAGGCGATGGGCCATAGTGTCGTGTTGCGTTCCTGTATGGGTGCATGGGCGAGGGCGGGGTTTCCCACGTGCGGGTATGCGCGGATTGCGGCACCGGCGCAGGAAGGAATCGAGATCTCCGGGATGATGCGGATATTGCGCTGAGCGGCGAAGCGGACGAGGTGGCGAATGTTTGCGTCAGAATAGAAGCCTTGTGATGTGCGTGCGGGCGACGTGCGCCATGTGCCTGACCGTTCTGGCGCGCAGGCATGGTCGTACCAGTCTTCCGGGGCTCTTGGAATCTGCGCCCCGATGGATGTGAGGGCAGGGTAGCCGGGGATGGGGACGCGCCAACCTGCGTTGTCAGTCAGGTGCCAGTGCAGCACGTTCAGACGGTAGCGGGCCATGACGGTGATGATGAGTTCCATGACCGGGACGGTCCAGAATGTACGCGCGGAATCGATGAGGAGGCCGCGCCATGAGCAAGAGGGGGGTCTGGTGGGATCGTGAGGGAGGGGAGAGGGTGTTGTCGCCATTGCGGTTCCTAAGAGTGGGCTACTCAAAGTGTAACAAGCGTCACTAAACTGGTGGGGTGGTTTCGCGATGGGTAACGGTGTCAATTGAGTTGTGTTCGGGCTGCCTCGTGGTGCTCGAGTGTGTCACAATTGTGTGAAGCCAGTCATGCTCGAAGAGGAGTGATTCATGCTGTCGACCGACACGGTGTCTCTTAGCCCCAACCCGCTCGTTCAGGCCCTTGGAAAGCCTGCCAAGGAATTCACGAAAGCCGACATCATCGGCTATATCGAGGACAACGGCATCCAGATGCTCAACCTCCGCTACGTCGGAGGGGACGGACGCCTGAAGACCCTGAACTTCGCGATCCAATCCAAGGCCCACCTCGATCGGGTGTTGACTCTCGGAGAGCGCGTCGACGGTTCCTCCCTGTTCACATTCGTCGAGGCGACCTCCTCGGACCTGTATGTCGTGCCGCGCGTGGCTACCGCGTTCCTCAACCCCTTCTCGCATATCCCAACCCTCGATATCCTGTGTGGCTTCTACGATGTTGACGGCCGCCCCCTGGCCTCGGCGCCCCAGGAAATCCTGCGGAAGGCTCAGCGAGCGCTCAAGGAGGAGACGGGCTGCGAGCTGCAGGCCCTCGGTGAACTCGAGTACTACCTCTTCTCGGAGGAAGAGGAGCTGTTCCCCGTCGAGCCTCAGCGCGGCTACCACGAATCTGGGCCCTTCTCCAAGTGGGAGGAAGTGCGCACGGAGACTCTCGCGCACCTCGTTGCCATCGGCTGCTCGGTGAAGTACGCCCATTCCGAGGTCGGCAACTTCGTCGCCGACGGGCGTCAGATGGTCCAGCAAGAGATCGAATTCCTGCCCGTCGATGCGCTCGATGCTGCCGACCAGATGGTGCTCGCCAAGTGGGTGCTGCGCGAAGTTGCCCATTCCTATGGCATTCATGTCTCCTTCTCGCCGAAGATCGCCGTGGGGCAAGCCGGATCGGGCATGCACTTCCATACCCGCATCGTCAAGGACGGCGTCAACCAGTTCTCGACGGGATCTGGTCTGACGGACACCGCGCTCAAGGTGATCGGAGGCTACCTGTCGCACGCAGCATCGCTCACAGCGTTTGGTAACACCGTCCCCACCTCGTTCCTGCGTCTTGTTCCCCATCAGGAAGCGCCAACCTCGATCTGCTGGGGCGACCGCAACCGCTCCGTTCTGGTGCGCGTACCTCTCGGCTGGCAGAACATCGATGATTCGATGTTCCGTGATGCCAACCCCATCGAGCCTCCGATTGCCGACCTGCCCAATGACTCTCAGACGGTGGAGCTGCGCAGCCCCGACGGGTCCGCAGCGGTCCACCTGCTCCTTGCTGGCATTGCCGTCGCCGCGCGTATTGGCCTGACCGCGCCGGGCATGGAAGAGTACGCGCGTGAGCGTAAGGTCGACGGCGACGCGTCGCAGACCCCCGGCCTCGACCAGCTGCCCGCATCCTGCTTCGAGGCCGCCGGTAGGCTCCTCGCCCAGCGTGAGGACTACGAGGCGAAGGACGTCTTCCCCGCGGGCCTCATCGACTCGTGGGCATCGCGCCTGATCGAGCTGGGAGACGAACACCTGCGTGATGACCTGGCGGACTCGCGTGTCTCTGTCGAGGAACTCGTGGAGCGCTACTTCCACATCGGCTGAGGCGCCAACATGTGGCCCCGACCTCATCGCTGAGGTCGGGGCCGCCGTGGTCAATGGCCGCCTACGAGTGGTCGGGCGGGGAAAAGCGTTCTGCGCCCGACTGTGCGTCAGAACGGTCGCGGGCCTGCGCGCTCGCGGGTGTATTCTCCTCGGACGTTGACGAGGTCGGAGCGAGAGACCGCCTCCCGTAGGGAGCGGCAGCGCTCTTTCGTGCGGAGGCGGAACGTCGCTGTGCCTCACGCAGAGCCGCATCACGTGCGAACTGCGCGTCAGCGGCGGCCTGGCGGGACTGCCGTGATCGGCGCACGAGGCCGGTGATGGCGGCGATTAGGAGAACTCCTCCCGTGATCGCCACGATCGGGGTCAGCGAACGTGCGGTGGAGGTGTGGCCTCGTTCCTGAGTGGAGGCGGAATTGGCCGATGGAGATGGTGAGAGCGTAGGGGAGGGGGACATGGAGGACGCGTTGGCGTCGACGGTTCCCGTCGCGCTCACGTTCGAGGTGACGTGATGCCAGGTGACCGTGCTTGCGTCCGTCTTTGTCGATGCCCCGGGGGTGATGATCTGTCCGCCGTCAGAGGCCTCGATAACGAGAGAACTGTGCGCAATCAGGGTGACCGACTCGATGGAGGCCGACGCATCGGGAGACGAGAACCCCTCGAGCAGACGGGCTGACGTCGATTCGAAATGGAAGACACCGCCCTCGTCAACCGAGACGACCTCGGCGCCACCGTCCTCAAGTTCCCAGGTGAAGCGGCATCCGTCCACGCCGTCAACGCTCACGAGGAGTGACGACGTGGCCTTGGCTGCCGTGCCCATCGACTGACACTGCTCACCGATCAGAGGCTGTGACGTCGACAGTGTTACCTGGTGGATCGCGCTCACCCCCGGCGTCATCTCATAGACCTCGACCAGTCGGATCTGCGTCGGGTCGTCGGCGAGTGCCGCTGCGCCGCCCGCCGTCAGGGCAAGCGCCCCAGCGGTGCCGAGCAACGCTCGCGCGAGCCTCATTCGGCCTCGTCCTCCGAGCGCAGGCGCGGAACCGAGGTCTTCTCCGGGCGGATACCGACCTTGTCGGCGTAAAACGCGCGGATCACTTCCATGTCGGCGCGCACGTCGCCCGTCAGCTGGTATGTCGGACCCCAGCCGAACGTGCGGGTGTTGCGGTCGATGAAGCCCAGCTGGATCGGCACGCCCGCCTCCATTGCGATGCGATAGAAGCCGGACTTCCAGAAATCGCGCGGTGAACGAGTGCCCTTCGGGGTGATGCACAGCGTGAACGTGTCCGCCTCGCGGATGCGCTGTGCGACCTGTTCGACCAGGCCATGCGCGGCGCTGCGTTCCACGGGAACCGCGCCGATCTTCTTCACAAACCAACCCAGCACCGGGGCTTTGACGATGGAATCCTTCACCAGGAACGAGAACGTGCGCCCGGATTTCCACATGGAAATCGCCATAAAGACGCCGTCCCAATTCGAGGTGTGCGGGGCGCCGATGACGATGACCTTGTCCGGTAGGGGCTGAGTGACGAGCTTCCACCGGGAAACGGATAGATACGCGGACGCGATCGCGGAAGTGAGAGCCATGAGAGCCTTTCTGGTGGTAGCTGGAGCCAATCCTACTCGCGGGTCGTCAGTCCAGCGTTTCCACAGCAAGGGTCTGCGTCATGATGTGGGGGTGCCCCGGCCACAGCGTCAGCGCACGCTCGCGCACTGCCGCGGTTTCCACGCACACGAAGTTCTGCCACTCGCCCTCGCCAATGTCGCTCATCGTGGCCGCACCCTGCGACCAGGGGTTCCACACGATCGTCGAGCCCGAACCGTTCTTGTCCACGATGATGCGTCGCCCCAGCTTCGGGTCAACGACCTGGACCTGCTGGGTCGACGTGTAGACGCGGTCCGTCGGGCCGATAAAAGTCACGTCGCCGGTCTGGGTGGCGTAGCGCTCGCGGACCTTGTCGTAGTAGCGCTCCCCGTCCAGGCCCTCCACCGTCACGTCCTTGACGTCGCCAACGTGCAGGTAGGTGTGCAGGGCGGCCTCGATAGCGAAGGGGTGGTCGTCCTCGTTCGTGAGGGTCAGGGTCGCGTTCAGCTCGGCTCCGGCGGTGATGTCCAGGCGCGCGCAGAAGGAGTGCGGGTAGAGGGCGGAGGTCTCGCCCGTGTGGTGCAGTTCGAAGGAGAACGAGGCCGGCGCGTCGTTCGCGGGCTGGGTGCTTCCCAGCAGCGTCCAGGGACTCGTGCGGGCGAACCCGTGGGCGCCCGCTCCCTGGCCGGGCCTCGTCGGGGAATCGGTGGGGCTGCCGAACCAGGGCAGGCACAGGGGGATGCCGCCGCGGATCGCCTTCGTACCGTCCAACACCGCACGGGAGGACAGCCACAGGACGTCCGGGTGGCCCGCAGGACGCCACGACAGCAGGTGCGCGCCGAAGGGGGTGACAAGGGCCGAGGCCGTGGAAACGTCTGCGCTGAGCGTGGCGATGTCAGTCATACAAGCCAGTTAACGCCATTGCTTATGAACGAGCAAATAGACGGGCCGATGGGCCCTCAGATCTCCGCCACGTGTCCACGACGTGGTGGAATTCGCAACACGGGGATCGCGTTGCCCCTCGTTCAGCCGATATTCTTAGAGGCATATGTGCGTGAAATCGGTTCGAACCGGTCGTGTCTGCGGCTTCCTTGCCCCCTCACACGCATAAATCTGTATCCACATTTGAGGAGTCCACATATGTCCACGCGTCCCGACCTGCGAAATGTCGCCATCGTCGCGCACGTCGATCATGGCAAGACCACGCTGGTTGACGCAATGCTCTGGCAGTCCGGAGCTTTCTCCGAGCGTGACACGGTCGAAAAGACCGGCGAGCGCGTCATGGACTCCGGCGACCTCGAGCGCGAGAAGGGCATCACCATTCTCGCCAAGAACACCGCCGTCCACTACACCGGCCCCGCCGCGCAGGCCCTGGGCCTCGAGGATGGCGTCATCATCAACGTTATCGACACCCCCGGCCACGCCGACTTCGGCGGCGAGGTCGAGCGAGGCCTGTCGATGGTTGACGGCGTCGTCCTCATGGTCGACGCCTCCGAGGGCCCGCTCCCGCAGACCCGCTTCGTGCTGCGCAAGGCCCTCCAGGCCCACCTGCCCGTCATCGTCGTCGTCAACAAGGTCGACCGCCCCGACTCGCGCATCGAAGAGGTCGTCTCCGAGACGACCGACCTGCTCCTGTCGCTGGGTGAGGACCTCATGAACGAGGGCATCGACATCGACGTGGACTCCCTCATGGACGTCCCCGTCGTCTACGCCTCCGCTAAGGCCGGCAAGTGCTCGCTGGAGAACCCCGGTGACGGCCAGCTGCCCACCGAGAACCTCGAGCCCCTGTTCGAGACCATCCTGAACCGTATCCCGGGCCCCACCTACGACGAGGACATGCCGCTGCAGGCCCACGTCACCAACCTGGACGCCTCGCCCTTCCTGGGCCGTCTCGCCCTGCTGCGCATCCACAACGGCACCCTGAAGAAGGGCGCTGACGTGGGCCTGGCGCGCCACGACGGCACCATCCAGCGCGTCCACATCTCCGAGCTGCTGGCCACCGAGGGCCTCGAGCGTGTGTCCACCGACTCCGCCGCCCCCGGTGACATCGTCGCCGTCGCCGGCATCGAAGACATCATGATCGGCGAGTCCCTCGTCGACCTCGAGGACCCGCGTCCCCTCCCGCTCATCACGGTGGACGACCCGGCCATCTCCATGACCATCGGCATCAACACCTCGCCCATGGCCGGCCGCGTCAAGGGCGCCAAGGTCACGGCCCGCCAGGTCAAGGACCGCCTCGACCGCGAGCTCGTCGGCAACGTGTCCCTGAAGGTTCTGCCCACCGAGCGCCCCGACGCCTGGGAGGTCCAGGGCCGTGGCGAGCTCGCCCTGGCGATCCTGGTGGAGCAGATGCGCCGCGAGGGCTTCGAGCTCACCGTCGGCAAGCCGCAGGTCGTCACCAAGGAGATCGACGGCGTCCTCAGCGAGCCCATGGAGCGCATGACGATCGACATCCCCGAGGAGTACCTCGGCGCCGTCACGCAGCTCATGGCCGCCCGCAAGGGTCGCATGGAGACCATGGCGAACCACGGTTCGGGCTGGATCCGCCTCGAGTTCGTGGTCCCCGCCCGAGGCCTCATCGGCTTCCGCACGCGCTTCCTCACCGAAACGCGCGGCACCGGCATCGCCTCGTCCATCTCCGAGGGCTACGCCCCCTGGCAGGGCTCCATCGAGCAGCGCCTCACCGGCTCCCTCGTCGCCGACCGCGCTGGCCAGGCCACCCCGTACGCGATGACGAACCTGCAGGAGCGCGGCTCCTTCATCGTCGAGCCCTCCTCCGAGGTCTACGAGGGACAGGTCGTGGGCGAAAACCCGCGCGGCGAGGACATGGACGTGAACATCTGCCGCGAGAAGAAGCAGACGAACACGCGTAGCGCGACCGCCGACGTGTACGAGTCGCTGACCCCCTCGCGCAAGCTGACCCTTGAGGAGTCCCTCGAGTTTGCAGCCAATGACGAGTGCGTCGAGGTCACGCCTGAGGCCGTGCGCGTGCGCAAGGTCGTCCTGGACGCCCAGGAGCGCTTCAAGATCGCTGCTCGCGAGCGCCGCGCCAACCGCTGATCGCCGCTTCCTTCCCCCGCCTGCTAGATGGTGGGCGGGGGAGGCACACGCTTGCCCGTCACCATCGTGCGGGCATCCACGCGAACCGGCCCACGCCTCGTCGCGACCGTGACGTGCGTGGGGGCCACCTCGAGCGCCTCTCCCAGGGCGTCGTGCAGGCCGTCTGCCAGGCGGTAGCGGATGACGATCCTCTCGCCGACCGCGAAGCTCATCCACGGCAACTGGGGAATTGCGCCAGGCGCGCGTGTGGAAATTTCCTCGCGCGCCCCTTCGGTCTCGGTGTGCTGAATCGGCGTATTCTCGCCGCTCGCAGCGCTGTTGGTGACGCGGGGTGACTCGGGGCTACTCATACGTGAATAATAGAATCAACGAGTCTTTAGAACTGACCAGGAGGAACGTCTCATGACCTACGTCATCGCGCAGCCCTGCGTGGACGTCAAGGATCGCGCATGCGTGGACGAGTGCCCCGTCGACTGCATCTACGAGGGTGCCCGTTCGCTCTACATCCACCCCGAGGAGTGCGTGGACTGTGGTGCGTGTGAGCCCGTGTGCCCGACCGAGGCCATCTTCTACGAGGACGACCTGCCCTCCGAGTGGTCCGACTACCTGCGCGCCAACGTCGACTTCTTCAACGACCTGGGCAGCCCCGGCGGCGCCCAGAAGACCGGCGTCCAGGACTTCGACGATCCGATGATTGCCGCGCTGCCGCCTCAGAATGAGGAATGGAAGGCCGAAAACCTCTGACAGTCGATAGGGTAGGGGTATGACAACGATCCTTCCCCGCCCTCTTGACCTGCCCGAATTCCCCTGGGATCAGCTGGCGCCCGCCAAGGCGCGCGCCACTGAACATCCCGGGGGAATGTGCGATCTGAGCGTCGGAACCCCGGTCGACGACACCCCCGCGTTCATCCGCGAGGCACTCGCTGACGCCTCCAACGCGCACGGCTACCCGACGGTGATCGGCACCGCCGAGGTGCGCGACGCGATCCTCGCATGGGGACAGCGCCGAGGCATGGTTGACGTCGGACACGGCGGCGTGATCCCCACGATCGGCTCGAAGGAGGCCGTCGCCTGGATTCCCGCGCTGCTGGGCGTGCGCCCCGGCGACACGGTCCTCGTGCCCGAGGTCGCCTACCCGACCTACGCCATTGGCGCCAGGCTGGCCGGTGCCACACCCGTCGCCGTTGACCCGACGAACCCCGACGCCTGGCCCGATGCCGCCCTCGTCTACCTGAACTCGCCGGGCAACCCCGACGGGCACGTCATGAGCAAGGACGAGCTGCGCGCCGTCGTTGTCTGGGCGCGCGCTCACGGCGCCGTCGTCGTCTCCGACGAGTGCTACGCGGCCCTGCCCTGGTCGGAGCCCTACGTGAGCGAGGGAGTGCCTTCCCTGCTCGATACGGACGTGTGTGACGGCGACGCGAGCGGCCTCCTCGTCCTGTACTCGCTGTCCAAGCAGTCGAATCTTGCCGGCTACCGCGGCGCCCTCATCTATGGTGACCCCGCGCTGGTCGCACCAATCGTCAACGTGCGCAAGCACTCTGGACTCATGGTGCCCGCCCCCGTCCAGCACGCGATGGCTGTTGCCCTCCGCGACAGCGAGCACGTGGAGCGCCAGCGCAGCGTCTACGCCGTGCGTCGCGCCCTCCTCCTCGAGGCGTTGACTGACGCCGGTCTCAACGTCGATCCCGACACGGCGGCCGGCCTGTACCTGTGGGTCTCGGACCCCGCGAATCCGAGCGACTCGTGGGCCCTCGTCAACCGCCTGGCTGATCTTGGTATCCTCGTCGCCCCCGGCGACTTCTACGGCACGGCAGCCCACGGGCGCGTCCGCGTGGCCCTCACCGCCACCGACGAGCGCATTCAGGCCGCTGCGAGCCGCATCCGTGAGGCCTGGACGGCGCGCTGACACATCAGCCACATAACGAGGCCGGGGCCACCTTCGCGCACTGCGCGTGGGCGGCCCCGGCCTCGTTGGTGAGAAGACTCAGTTCGAAGCGTGCAGCGCGTCGTTGAGCTCGATACCCACGACGCCCGCGCGGGCGATGGCCTCGATGCGGCCCGTCTGGGAGTTGCGGCGGAACAGGATGTTCGACGCGCCCGACAGCTCGCGCGCGGCAACCGTGCGCGGCTCGGCCTCGCCGGAAGAATCGATGAGCGTGACCTTCGCGCCGGCGGTCACGTACAGGCCGGCCTCGACGACGCAGTCGTCGCCGAGCGCGATTCCCAGGCCTGAGTTTGCACCCAGCAGGCAGCGCTCGCCCAGGCGCACACGCTGCTTGCCGCCGCCCGAGAGGGTGCCCATCGTGGAGGCGCCGCCGCCCACGTCCGAGCCATCGCCGATGACGACGCCCTGCGAGACGCGGCCCTCGACCATCGAGCGGCCCAGCGTGCCCGCGTTGAAGTTGACGAAGCCGGCGTGCATGACGGTCGTGCCCTCGGACAGGTAGGCGCCCAGGCGCACGCGCGTGCCGTCGGCGATGCGAACGCCGGAGGGCAGCACGTAGTTGACCATCGGCGGGAACTTGTCGACGCCCTGCACGGTCACGGGGTGACCGTCGCGAGCGCGCAGGCGCAGGCGGGTGGCCTCGAAGTCGGCAACGGCGCACGGGCCGGCATCCGTCCACACGACGTTGGGCAGCACCGCGAAGATGCCGTCGAGGTTGATCGTGTTGGGCTGTACCAGGCGGTGGGAAAGCAGGTGCAGACGCAGGTAGGCGTCCTCCGTCGAGGCGGGGGCCTCCTGCAGGTCAATCGTCGTGGTCACGACGACGGTGCGCACGCGGCGCGCGTCATCGACGCGCTCCAGCACGGACAGCGAGGTCGCCAGCTCCTCGTCGGTCCCGGGCTCGCCCAGGTGCGGGGCGGGGTACCACGTGTCGAGTGTCGTGCCGTCCAGAGTGATCGTAGCGAGGCCGATGCCCCATGCAGTGCTGTTGTCCATGCCCCTACAGTACGGCGCGACGGGCGGGTGATTGGCACCGAAACTCAGGGGCGCGGCGCATCCCACAGGTCCGGCCAGAACACCCCAAGCTCGGTGGCCATGGAACGCAGTAGCGGCAAAGAGATACCGACGACCGAGTGATAATCGCCCGTCACGCCCTCGATGAAAGGGCCTCCCAGTCCGTCCACCGTGAAGGAGCCCGCCACGTGCAGGGGCTCGCCGGTGGCCACGTACGCGTCGATCTCGGCATCCGAGATGTCCCCGAAGTGGACCTGGGTCGAGGCAGAGCGGGTGACGGTTGCGGTGACCGTGCGTTCTCCTGCCGTTCCACCGTGCGGCGAGGCCGGGGCCAGGATCGCTGCCGAGTGGCCCGTCCACAGGGTTGCGCTCGTGCGGCGCATGGCGCGGATGCGCTCGCGGGCCACGTCGGGGGTGTGGGGCTTTCCGAGCATCTGGCCGTCGATCTCGAGCATGGAGTCGCAGCCAACGACGAGGACGGACTCGCCCTCGGGCAGGTCGGCGTTGGCGCCGGGTGCTCTCAGGGCCTCGCAGACGTCGGCGCACTTGGCCGCGGCGAGCGCTGCGACCTCGTCGGCGGGGGTGGTGGTGCCGCCCGAGAACGCGCGCCCTCCGGGCAATGCGGCGAGGATGGCGTCCTCGTCGACGGTGGACACCTGGACAATCGGTGTGATGCCCGCCGCAATGAGTGTTGCGCGGCGGGCGGGGGAAGCGGAGGCAAGAACAAGGCGCATGAGGACATTCTCTCCTAAGGCATCTCAGATGCGCAGACAAGCTGCAATTTGGTGCAGAAATCTCGGTTTTCGCAGGTAAACGTGCAATTCTCTAGAGAAAAACTCATCAGACTACTACAATTGTCAATGTTCGAGGTCACAATCCCGATGTGACTTTGAAAAGTGATCTGATATACCGTTACCCGCTGATGTGGTGTTGAGTCAGCCCAAAGAGGAGGGATTTGCGATGGATGAGCACGCGGCTTCGTCCCCTGCAACTCCTGATGACCTGACCGCAACAAGCTACGTTCCCCAGCTGCTCGGTGGTCATCTGACGTATTCGGCCCGCGATCTCGCGGAGATGACGAATACGCCTATCGAACGCGTCTTCCGTTTCTGGATCGCCCTCGGCTTCCAGGCTCCCACCGCCGATGACAAGGTTTTCTCCCAGCGTGACCTGGACGTTTTCAGTCGCTGGCACGACCTCGTCGAATCTGGTGGCATTGACACGGCAACCTCTCGCTCTCTCCTGCGCGCCAACGCCCACCTGGCTGATCGCCTGGCCCTGTGGCAGTTCGAAGCACTAGTAGAAGATTCGATGCGTCGTCTGATGCTGGATGACACGACGGCCCGCATGTACGTGCTGGACCATATGCGCGAGTACATCGACGTCTTCCAGGAGATGTTCACATACGCCTGGCGGCGTCAGCTCGAGGCAACCCTGTCCCGTTTTGATCGCGAGGTATCCCAGCGCGGGCACGAGGAGCGTCACAACCGCTTCCCGCTCAACCGCTGCCTCGGCTTCGTCGACATGGTGTCCTACACGTCGTCCTCGACGATCCTCGGCGATGCCCTCGTGGGCCTCATCGAGCGCTTCGAAGAGGAGAGTCGTAACGCCGTCATCGAGGAGGGTGGTCGCGTCGTCAAGATGATCGGTGACGCCGTCCTCTACATCGCCGATGACCTGCCCACCGGCCTGCGTGTGGCCACGGCCCTCATCGAGCGACTGAACGCCGACGACGAAATGCTGCCCGTGCGTGCGTCTTTCGTGCGCGGTGATGTGTTCTCGCGGTCGGGTGATGTCTTCGGGCCCACCGTGAACCTTGCATCTCGCCTCGTGGACATTGCTCCGGTGGGTAAGATCCTCACTGATCCGACGACTGCTGCCGCCATCGCCGCTGGCGAGGTGGGAGACGGGTACGAGCTTGAAGAGTTCCCGACCGCGGACTTGCGCGGTTTTGGTCCGGTCTCACCGTACCTGCTCTCGAGCGTTGTTAAATAACGTTCATCTCGCAGTGTGAACGGGTGCCTGACCTGCCCGCATAACGGGTCAAGAAAGGTGCAAGTTTTGGTTGAGAATTGCTAAGATGTAAGCGTGACTACAGTTCTCCTCGTTGAAGACGATCCGGCCATCTCCGAGCCCCTCGCCCGTGCACTGGGCAGGGAGGGCTACGACGTGCGTGCGCACGCGACAGGCGCTGAAGCCCTCGCGGATGTTCGCGGTGTTGACCTGGTCGTCCTGGACCTCGGTCTGCCTGATATGGATGGTCTGGATGTCGCCCGCGAGATCCGCTCCTCCGGTAACCGAGTTCCGATTCTGATCCTTACTGCGCGCACGGACGAGGTCGACATGGTCGTCGGCCTGGACGCGGGCGCTGACGACTATGTGACGAAGCCTTTCCGCCTCGCGGAGCTTCTCGCTCGCGTGCGGGCCCTCCTGCGCCGCCAGGCTGCAGAGCCCGCCGAAGGCGAGCTGCGCGCCCAGGACATCCGCATGGATGTTGCCGCGCACCGCGCCTTCGTCGGTGACGTCGAGCTGAGCCTGACGGCCAAGGAATTCGACCTGCTTCGCGTGCTGCTGCGCGAGGCCGGGTCGGTCGTCGCGCGCGACACCCTCATGCGCGAGGTGTGGGGCTCGGACCCGACCGGCTCCACGAAGACCCTCGATATGCACGTGTCGTGGCTGCGCCGCAAGCTCGGCGACGACGCGACCGACCCGCACTACATCACGACAGTGCGAGGGATGGGCTTCCGCTTCGAGAACGCGCGCTGAGCGCGTCGCTGAGACAGGCCCGCCATGCGCGCCCGCGCGGTGAGGATGATCGTCTCCATCGTCGCCGTCGTGTGCGTGCTGATGGGGCTCCCAGGCGCGTTTTTCGCATCGGCGTCCATCTGGTCGTCCGAACAGCGCAACCTTGACGTTCAGGCGCAGCTGATCCTCCAAAACATCGAGCGCAGGCGCGCCGTGGGGGAGGGGATCGACCCGGCGACCCTGGCAGCGCTTGTCGCGGATCAGGCAAACAGCCGCGGCGATGAGCTGAACTATCGCATCAAGGTGCCCGAGGCGAACCTGGTCACCAACGGCACGGTCATCCCCGGACGGACCATGAGTTCGCTGGCCTCGTCTCCGAGCGGCGTGTCCGTGCAGCTGACGGCGTCGGCGTCGAACGCTCTGAACCGCATTGCGTGGACGTGCGCGCTGTTCGGCGGAGGCATGCTCGCATCCATGCTGATTGGCTGGTTGTTTGCGCGTTCTCTGTCGCGTGAACTGTCTGCCCCGCTCATTTACCTGGCAGCCCAGGCCGAGCAGATCGGCTCGGGTGGCGTGCGCGCCCGGGTGGAAAAGTCCGGTATCGAGGAAATCGACCTGGTCTCCGAGGAACTCGCGCGCACCGGCGAACGCATGGCGGGGCGACTCGCAGCCGAGCGACAGGCTGCTGCCGATGCCTCCCACCAGCTGCGCACGCCGCTGACTGCCCTGTCCATGCGCCTGGAGGAAATCGAGCTCATCTCCACAGAGGACGAGGTGCGCGCCGAAGCTCGCACCTGCCTCGAGCAGGTGGAGCGCATGACCAATGTGGTGACGGAGCTGCTTGACGTCTCTAAGCGTCAGACCAGCCAGACCGAGGCCATTCACATTCTCGAGGTCTTCAATACAGCCCGCGAGGAATGGGAGGACCAGTTCGAGGCCGCTGGGCGGCCGCTCGTCTTCCTCGACGAGGCCGAGCGTCCGATCCTGGCCGACGCCGGAAAGCTTGGGCAGATCCTGGCGACCCTCATCGAAAACTCGCTACGCTACGGCGACGGAACTACGCGCGTGTGGGCACACGCGGGCACTTCCAAGCGCGGCGTCGTCATCGAAGTGAGCGACGAGGGTGACGGCATCGACGAGTCCCTAGCCCCCGACATTTTCGAAAAAGGTGTCTCCGGGCACGGCTCGACGGGCATCGGCCTGGCCCTCGCCCACGACCTCGCGCAGGCGATGGGCGGGCGCCTTGAACTCAAGACCAACAAGCCGCCGGTATTCACCGTCTCGGTCGCCGCGATCCCCGCGTCCCTCGACCCTGATCGCGTCATGCCCGAAGGGCCCCTCATGTCCATGGGACGGCGCTCGCGGCGCTTCTAGCAGCGGAGTACATTGAAAGGCGTGGAACACGAGATGTTGACCCCTCCCACCGTTGCCGTCATTGGCGGCGGGCAGCTGGCGCGCATGATGCAGGAGAGCGCGGTCGCGCTCGGCATTAATCTTCGGGCCCTCGTCGAGGCCTCGGATGGGTCGACCGGTCAGGTGACCGTCGACAAAGCGGTGGGCGAACCCGCCGACTTGGACGCGGTCCGCGCGCTCATCGATGGCGCGGATGTCCTCACCTTCGAACACGAGCACATCCCGGCCCCCACGATGGAGGAGGCGGCACGCCTCGTCTCCGTTCAGCCCCCGGCGAGTGCCCTCCTCTACGCCCAGGACAAGCTGGCCATGCGCGAGCGCCTCACCGACATGGGCATCCCGTGTCCCGCGTGGGCGCGCGTCGAGGACGAGGCCCAGCTGGCAGAATTCGGCGCCACGATCGGCTGGCCCCTCATCGTCAAGACCCCGCGCGGCGGATACGACGGGCACGGCGTGGCAGTCGCCCACAGCCCCGCAGACGTGGCCTCCTGGTGGGGCAACGGCCCCCTCCTGGCCGAGGCGTTGGTTCCCTTCACCGGCGAGGTGGCGGCGCTCCTCGCGCGCACCCCCTCGGGCGAGATCGCCTCGTGGCCCGTCGCCTCCACCGTACAGGTGGACGGCGTGTGCGCCGAGGTGACGGTTCCCGCGGTTGGTATCCGGCCCGAGACTGCCGCCGAGGCGCGCCGCATCGGCGAGCGCATCGCCGACGAGCTGGGCGTTACCGGCGTCCTCGCCGTGGAAATGTTCGTGGTCGGTGAAGGCGCGGACGAACGCGTCCTCGTCAACGAGCTCGCCATGCGCCCCCACAACACGGGACATTGGACCATCGACGGTGCCATCACAAGCCAATTTGAGCAGCACCTGCGCGCCGTTCTCGACCTGCCGCTCGGCTCCACGCAGCTGCGCGCCCCGGGCACGCACGTCGTCATGGTCAACCTGCTGGGCTCCTCCCACACCCAGCCCGCGCGCGCCCTCGCTGCAGCCTTCGCCGCCGGGGGAACGGACGCAAAGATTCACCTCTACGGCAAGGAAGTACGTCCCGGACGCAAGCTCGGCCACGTCACCGTCGTCGACGCGGATCCCACCCGTGCTCTTGATCGAGCCCGGGCAGCTGTTACCGCCCTGAAGGGCGAGGCACCCGCCGACTAACCCTCCCACCATCCGCGGCCGAGGGACCAGGTGCCCCGGCCTCGTCCCCCCGAAAGGACCGCTCATGACCACCGAGCTCGACATTCAGCTGACCGCCACCGGCGACAACCCGCTCGTCGGCGTCGTCATGGGCTCCGACTCCGACTGGCCCACCATGGAAACAGCCGTCGGTGCCCTCGCCGAATTCGGCATCGCCTGCGAGGTTGGTGTCGTCTCCGCCCACCGTATGCCCGAGGACATGGTCGCATACGGCCGTTCCGCCTCGGCGCGCGGCCTGCGCGTCATTATCGCCGGAGCCGGGGGAGCGGCCCACCTGCCCGGCATGCTCGCCGCACTCACCGAACTACCGGTCATCGGCGTGCCCGTGCCCCTCAAGCACCTCGACGGTGTCGACTCCCTGCACTCCATCGTCCAGATGCCCGCGGGCGTGCCCGTCGCGACCGTCTCCATCGCAGGCGCGCGCAACGCGGGGCTGCTCGCCGCGCGCATCCTTGGAGCCGGCGAAGGAGAGCGTGCTGAATCGTTGCGTGCCTCGATGCGAACCTTCCAGAAGGACCTACGCGACGTGGCCAGCGCAAAGGGGGCGGCCCTCGCGCAGCGCGTCTCCGAGGCTCGCTGAGCGACGCGAACACAAGTCCCGCGTGGGTAGCCGCAGGGGCCTTGTACAGCGTATCCTGAAGCTATGAGCATTCTCGTTTGTGGCGGCGCCGGCTACATCGGCGCACACGTTGTCCGCCTCCTGCGTCAGCGTGGGGATCGCGTCGTCGTCGTCGACGACCTGTCGAGTGGCAAAGCATCGCGCATCGGCGACGCCAAGCTCGTGAAGCTCGACGTGACCCTGGATGAAGCCCGCTCGGCGCTGTCCACCCTCATGGTGGACGAGGACGTCACGGCCGTCATCCACTTCTCCGCGCGCAAGCAGGTCGGCGAGTCGGTCGCCCGCCCCGCCTGGTACTACCAGCAGAACATCGGCGGCATGGCTAACGTCCTCCTCGCGATGGAGGACGCCGGCGTCGACCAGATGATCTTCTCCTCCTCGGCAGCCGTTTACGGCACGCCCGAGGCCCCCGTGGTCACGGAGGATATGGCCGGGCACCCCATCAACCCCTACGGTGAGACCAAGCTGATCGGCGAGTGGCTGATGGCCGACTGCGAGCGAGCCTGGGACCTGAAGTGGATCGGCCTGCGCTACTTCAATGTGGCTGGCGCCGGATGGCCCGACCTGGCTGACGACGCCGTCATGAACCTGATCCCGATGGTGCTGGACCGCGTTGAGCGCGGCGAGAGTGCCAAGATCTTCGGTACCGACTACGACACCCCCGACGGCACCTGCATCCGCGACTACATCCACGTCTTGGACCTCGCCGAGGCGCACATCGCGGCCCTCGATGTACTCGCCGAGGGGCGTCAGCCCGACCACCACACCTACAACGTGGGCACCGGCCTGGGCACCTCCGTCCGAGAGATCGTCGACGGCCTGCGCCGCGTCATGGGATGGGAGTTCCCCGTTGAGGAGCTCGATCGCCGCGCCGGCGATCCGCCCAAGCTCATTGGCGACCCGCTCTCCATCGGCGTCGACCTGGGCTGGAAGGCCAACAACGGGGTTGATGAGATCCTGACCTCCGCGTGGGAAGGCTGGCAGGCGGGTCCCCGCCCGATCACCGTTCCCGGCTCCTGAGGGTGCCTGTAGAGCTGAGAGCCCCCCGGCCTCGTTCCCTGTGAGGGACGAAGCCGGGGGTCTTACCGTTGTCGGTACGCGACCGTGTGGGGCGGTCCTACAGTCCGTCGACCTGGTTGAGGTCCGACGTCGTGAGGGTGCCCGCACGGAGCTTGGCGAAAAAGTCGTCCGCAGTCGTGTCACGCAGGAGTACCGCCGAGGCGCCCGCGTTCGTCGTGAAGTTCAGCGACTCGATCGGGGGAACACCCATCATCTGATTCGACGACGCGCTGCGCAGCGCCCACACGAGCGAGGCAACCGTGAGGACCGAGGAGTCCTCGTCGACCGTGAAGGAATGGGAGCCGGCGCGCTCCACGCGGAGGGTCTTCGCGGGATTAACGAGGGTCGAGGGCGAAGCCGCCGAAGAAATAACCTTCGAAATCACCTGACGCTGGCGCTTGGTGCGGCCGATATCGCCCTCGGGATCCTGATAGCGCATGCGCGAGAACTGCAGGGCGGTCGTGCCATCCACCGTGTGGCATCCAGCGGTCCACTTCAGACCGGAATACTGGTCGTCCGCGTCGTTGTCGTAGCACAGCTCGACGCCGCCGACGGCGTCCACCATGTCGGGCACGGCGCCCATACCGATCTGGACGAAGTGATCGACGGTCAGGCCCGTCAGCTTTTCCACGGTCTCCACGAGCAGCTGCGGGCCGCCGTAGGCGTAGGAAGCGTTGATCTTGTCCCAGCCGACTCCCGGGATCTCTGCGTAGGTGTCGCGGGGAATCGAGAGCGCAACCGCCTGCCCGTTCGGGGCAACGTTGACGAGCATGATCGAGTCGGCGCGTTCGGACTCATCGAAGCCATCCTTGACGGCACCGTCGGCGCGCGAGTCAGACCCGGCCAGCAGGTACGTCGTTCCCGCGGTGTCGGTAGCCCCCGACAGGGCGCTCACGCGGCCCATGTTGGTGTTGGCGTCCCATATGAGGAAGCCGCCCCACGCGAGGATGATAACCAGAATGAGGCACAGGGTCTTCAGGATTGGGTGGCGGCGCTTCTTACGCCGCGGCTTGGCAACCGGAGCGGTGGGAGCGACGGGTACCGCGGCGGGGGCGGGGGCCGCGGCGGGTGCGCTCTGGGAGCGATTGATCGTCACCTGACGAGGCCCGTTCCCGGACGGAGCATAGGTGTTCGAGCCTGAGGAGGAACCAGACCCCGGCGCGTACGACGGTGGGTTCGACGCCGAGGCCGGCTGGAAGGATGGCGGCTGCTGAGCCTGAGTGCGACGCGGGAAAATCGACTGAGACTCGCGCTGCGGCTGGTCCAGCGTGCGCGGCATCAGCGGACGCGAGGCGTCGACCTCGTCGTCGGAGATCCTCCACATCTGCGGTGCCAGGGCCTCGGGCGGGGGAGTGGGGGCGCCACCGCGCAGCTGCTCACCGACGACGTGGGCGTCGTCGGATCCGGGGCGGCGCCGCTTCGGGTCGGGCGTAAACGAGGGAGGAGTGCTCATTGGTTCTTCGGCGGGCAGGTAGCGGCTGTCTGCTTGGCAGCTTCCTCGTTGGCCGCGTTATTCGCGACGGAGGCGGACTGCTCGGTGTTATCTGTGGAGGTTGCATCCGAACCGGGATCGGTCGTCGGAGCCTGCGTCGGAGCGGACGTCGAAGGGGCTGTCGTTGCCGTCGGGTCGGGGACCACGAGCTGTGCACCGTTGCCGTCAGTGTAGGTTGTGCCCACGGGCAGGGCCTGATCGTTCTTCAGGGCGCTCCACACGTTGCGGGCCATCGGCTCAGAGGGGATGCGGCGGTTCGGATCCCAGGAGGGTTCCTCGACCGGCATCGTCACGAACTGAATGTTGGTGCGGTCGACCTTTTGTAGCACGTTGATGAGAAGGGACGCGTCCGAGCTGGCATCACCCAGATTATTGGAGACATTCACGGCGGAAATCGCGGCCTGCAAGAAGTTGATGAGCGAGCCGGGATCCGTCACGTAGTTCTTGTTCTGGAGCTCGCGCAGCATCGCGGAAATCAGCTGCTGCTGGCGGCCGATACGGGAAATGTCGGAGCCGTCGCCCTGGCCCTTACGCGAGCGCATGTAGGCCAGTGCGTGCGTGCCCGACAGCTTCCAGCAGCCCTCATCGATGTAGAGCTGGGCGGAGTCGTCGTCGATGCGCTCGGGGATGTTGAACCAGACGCCGCCCAGGGCGTCGATCATGTTAATAAAGCCAGCGAAATCAACGACCATGAAGGCGTCGATGGACATGCCGGAGAGCTTTTCGACGGTCGAACGCACGCACGCGATGCCGGGGGCAATGTCCTCCGGGTCGTCGCCGCCGTTCGCGCCGTAGACCATCGCGTTGTTGAACATGTCGTCGGTGGTCGGTTCGCTGGTGGTCCCGTCGCGGTGCTTACACGCCGGGATGTCCACGAGGGTGTCGCGGGGGATGGAGACGATCTGCACGCGCGAGCGGTCTGCGCTGACGTGAATCACCATCGTCGAGTCGTTGCGCAGGCCGGGAACGTCATCTGCGTCGCCCGCGCCGAGCTCGCCGCTCGCGCCGTTACGCGAGTCGGTGCCGACCACGAGGATGTTGACGGCGCGTCCTTCAAAGGAGTCCGGTGTTGCCTTGTTCTGTTCGTCGCTCGCGTAGGCGTCGATGTTGACGACGCGGTTGGCGAACTGGCTGCTCAAACTGGCGTACACGAACCCCGCCGATGACACCACGAAGAGCACGCCGGCCAGGAGCACGGCGAGTGCGCCGCGCAGGAGGCCGAAGCGTCCGTAGTTGACGGCCGAGTGCTGGATCGGTCGCAGATTCACGTTACTCATCATTTGTAACCATATCGTTATCTGGTGAGTTTGTCGGGGAATCAGGGCCGTTAGCGGCGCGTTCCACTCCGTGCGTATCGCTGTCTGAGCCGGTCATAGCCCCGTTGTTATCCACCTGAGCATCGGGCGGAAGGACGTGCGCGAGGGCAAGCGAACGGGCCAAGGTCGCCATGCGTGCCTCGGCTCTTGCCTCGCGCCGATATCCGGTCACCATCTGCGCGATGAAAGCCACGACCAGGCCGTAGACAATCAGGTTGACCCCTCGCTCTACGCCGATGGCGCGCGCAACGGTGTTCGCCAGCGAGGGGACGAGGATCGCCACGATGGCCGCCACCACGAGGATGCCAATGCCGATGCGGCGCAGAGCCAGCGACGAGGCCGAGGATACTGGGCGCACCAGCCACCACGCGGTGATCGCGAGGGCGATGAGCAGGAGGACGCGAATGGCGAGGTAGGCGCTCATCGTCCCCCCAACGCCAGATCGACGACGATGTTGACGGAGTTGAGCAGGGGTTGACCCTTGGCACGCGAGTAGTCCGTGTAGGAAATAGTCACGGGGTGCTCGGCACCGGGCAGGCTGGAGTCCGCGAGCTGAGAGACGATCTGCGAGGCGTGCGCCATGCGCGCGTGGGTGAGGTGAACGTAGGCGAGAGCGTCGGCGCGGAGGACACGCAGGCCGTTGTGCGTGTCCGTGAGAGCCATGCCCGTGCGCGCGCGGGCGGCCAACGCTCCCAGGCGCAGTATCGCACGCTTGACCGCGCCGACGGGGGCACGCGCACCGTCGAGGAAACGAGACCCAAGGACGAACGCGAGATCCTCCTCGCGCGCTCGATCCACCATCGCTGCCGCATCGGCCGGTTCGTGCTGCCCGTCGGCGTCGAAGGTGACGACGTAGCGGGCACCGCGCGCGAGGGCCGCCTCAAAGCCGGTCTGCAACGCCGCGCCCTGGCCGAGGTTGACGGGATGGGAAGCAGTAAAGGCGCCCGCAGCGCGGGCGAGAGCAGCAGTGTTATCGGTCGACGCGTCATCGACGACGAGCACACGCGGGAAAAGGGCGCGAACGCCCGCGACGACGCCCCCGATCACGGGCGCCTCGTTAAACGCGGGGATGATCACCCACGTGTCGGAGCGCATCTGCATTCGATTAGTGTCGCACATCGGGATGGGCGCGCGCCTATAGTGTTGGGTATCTGAGAGGGTGGCGAGCACCCCGATGCGCACCCGCACGCGTGAGCGACAATGAGAGGGAGACACCGTGATCGAGCCCAGCGCCGACGTGGCGCCCAGCGCGATTGTCGCGCCCAGCGCCCGCGTGTGGCACCTTGCTCAGGTACGCGAGGAAGCCCGCATTGGCGAGGAGACGATCGTCGGACGCGGCGCCTACATCGGAGAAGGCGTGAGAGTTGGCGGGCGCTGCAAGATCCAGAACTACGCCCTCATCTATGAACCCGCATCCCTGGCGGATGGCGTCTTTGTCGGCCCCGCGGCCGTCTTCACGAACGACCACTGCCCCCGCGCGATCAACGCCGACGGCACTCTGAAGAGCGCGAGTGACTGGGAACGCGTCGGCGTCACCGTCGAGCGCGGCGCCGCCATCGGCGCGCGCGCCGTCTGCGTGGCGCCCGTGCGCATCGGCGCGTGGGCATCGGTCGGCGCGGGTGCCGTGGTTACCCGAGACGTGGCCCCCTACGCGCTCGTCCTCGGCGTCCCCGCGCGCCGCGTTGGGTGGGTCGGCGAGGCCGGGGTACCCCTCGTGGCCGCCGATGACACAGCCAGCGAGGCCTCGGAACGCGCGTGGGTGTGTCCGGCCTCGGGGCGCCGCTACGTCGAGCGAGACGGTGCCCTGTTGCCCGAGGACACCCGGGCCTCGTCCTCGAATGCCCCCGATGCGCCCGACCAGACCCGTGAGGACCAACAGTGACGCAGCCGTTCATCCCACCCGCACGCCCGCTCATCGGCGAGGAAGAGATCGATGCGGTCGCAGCCGTCATGCGCACGGGCATGATCGCCCAGGGCCCCCAGGTTGCCGCCTTCGAGGAGGAGTTCTGCGCCGCCCTGGTGCCCGGGACATGGGCCGTCGCGGTCAACTCGGGAACCTCGGCCCTGCACCTGGGCCTACTCGCCGCTGGGATCGGTCCGGGCGATGAGGTCATCGTCCCCTCCTTCACCTTCGCGGCCACCGCCAACTCGGTCGCCATCACGGGCGCTACCCCTGTGTTCGCCGACATCGACCCGCTCACGTTTACCCTGTCGCCTGCCGCCGTCGAGGCCGCGATCACGCCGCGCACTCGGGCCATCATGCCCGTTCACCTCTACGGCCACCCCGCCCCCATGGACGCCCTCCAGGCGATTGCAGATTCCCGCGGACTCATGGTCTTTGAGGACGCCGCCCAGGCCCACGGTGCGAGCCTGCACGGGCGCGCGGTCGGCTCCTTCGGAATCTTCGCGGCCTTCTCCTTCTACCCGACGAAAAACATGACCAGCGGCGAGGGGGGCATGGTCACCTCGAGCGACCCCGAGATCATCCGCGGCGTGAAACTCGCGCGCAACCAGGGCATGGAGACGCGCTACGCCAACGAAATCGTGGGCCTCAACAACCGCATGACCGACATCCACGCGGCCATCGGACGCGTGCAGCTCACCAAGGTTGGCGCGTGGACGCGCGCGCGTCAGGACAACGCCGCCTTCCTGGACGCCCACCTGCGAGGCGTCACCGTCCCGCACGTCGCGCCCGGCGCTACCCACGTGTATCACCAGTACACGATCCGCGTGGCCGAAGACCGCGACGGCTTTGCCGCCGCCCTGCGCGAGGAATACGGCGTCGGCTCGGGCGTCTACTACCCGATCCCGAACCACGAGCTGCCGTCCCTCGCCCGCTTCGCCCCCGACCTGGAGCTGCCAGCCACGCGCGAGGCCGCCGACCAGGTTCTCTCCCTGCCGATCTACCCGTCCCTGACGCCCGCCGAGCTGGAACGCATCGCCGAGGCCGTGAATGCGCTCGCGGAAGCGGGGGCCTGACATGAGTATTCGCCTCGGAATCCTCGGCATCGGCTCGATGGGCCGACACCACGTGCGCAACGCTCGTGCCACGCAGGGCGTGGAGCTCGTCGCGCTGGCTGACCCGGGCGGCGACCGCTTCGGTGTAGCCGGCAACCTGCCCGTCCTGGGCGGTGTCGAGGAGCTCATCGAAGCCGGCATCGACGCGGCGATCATCGCCGCTCCCACCGCCCACCACGAGGCGGCAGCCCTGGCGCTGGCAGAGGCCGGGGTGCACACCCTCGTCGAAAAGCCCCTCGCCACGAGCGTGGAGGCGGGCCGCCGTATCCGCGACGCCTTCGCGGCCGCGGGACTCGTCGGCACCGTCGGCTACGTCGAGCGCTGCAACCCGGCGCTCATCGACATGCGCAGGCGGATCGCGGAGGGTCAGCTCGGCGAGATCGAGCAGATTGCGACGCGTCGCCAGTCGCCCTTCCCCGCACGCATTAGCGACGTCGGCGTGGTGAAGGACCTGGCCACGCACGACGTGGACCTGGCCGCGTGGGTTGCCGGTGCCCCCTACGAGAGCATCTACGCGCGCACGTCCGCGCGCTCGGGGCGAGAGCACGAGGACATGATGGTGGCCTCGGGCGTACTTGCAGGCGGCATCCTCGTCAACCATCTCGTCAACTGGCTGACCCCTTACAAGGACCGCACGACGATCGTGACGGGGGAGCGGGGCGCGCTCGTCGCCGACACCGCGATGGGGGACCTGACCTTCTACGAGAACGGCCACGCGCCCCTGCAGTGGGACGCCATCGCCGCCTTCCGCGGGGTGAGTGAGGGCCAAGTCGTGCGCTACGCGCTCACCAAGCGCGAACCCCTGGCGCTCGAGCACGAGCGCTTCCGCGACGCGATCCTCGGCGTGGGAAGCGAACACGTCACCATGGACGAGGCCCTGGATAACCTGCGCGTCGTCGAGGCGATCCTTGACTCGGCCGCCACGGGACGTTCTGTCGACCTGTAGAGTGCGGCCCTACCGCGTTACATCGGCGTAGATGGCGCGCAGTTGTTCGGTTGACGCCCGCAGCGAGCGTTCCTTGTCCACCCACGCGCGGCACTGTGCCCCGCGGTCCGCGCGCTCGTCCTCCGACCAGGCCAAGGCCTCGTCGATGGAGCGGGCGAGAGCGTCCGGCGAGCGCTCCTGTGTGAGCAGCGAGGCCTCGGGCGCGATCATCTCCGGCGTGCCTCCCGTGGAATAGGCGATGGTGGGAACGCCGCACGCCTGCGCCTCGAGGAGGACGAGTCCCGCGGCCTCCTGCCGCCCCTGCGTCGGCTTCGTGGGCAGCACGAGGACGTGGGCGCGGCGAATCCAGTCGCGCACCCGCTCGCGATCCAGCCGTCCCGCGAACGTCACGTGGGCAGGAGCGCGTTCGCGCAGACCCGCCTCCAGTTGCCCGTCTCCAACGAGCACGAGGCGATGCGGGCGGCGCCCCACGAGGGTGGCGGACGCCCGTGCCAGGTCGTCCACCCCCTTCAGACGGCTGAGCGCGCCCACGAACAGGACGACGGGCTCCTCGCGCGATTCTGCTGCGTTCGGGGCGGGTGTCCACCAGTGCGTGTCGACACCCTGATAGTGGACGCTCAGCCGCGCCGGATCGACGCCCGCACCCAGCGCGACGTCCGCCAGGTACCGGGAGACGGCCAGCAGCCGACTCGCGCCCTCGAAGGCCGCCGTCCGGTTGCGTGCGTTCCACGCGGCACCCGCGCCGCGCCCGAGCCTCGGGTAGGCGTCCCCGCCGTGCAGCGTCACCACGAGGGGTGCGCCCGTGTCGCGTGCGGCCCCCACAGCCGGCAGGGACCAGGTCGCCTGATGCTGGTGAATGACGTCCGGATTCCAGGCGGCGATCGCGCGGCGCATCTGGCCCAGGCCTCGTGCCTGCGCGGCCACGCGAAGCGGGAGGGATCCTCCGAGCGCGCGGGGCGCGGCCTCGTCGATGGGGATCGTGATGGACGGATCGGTGATGCGCGCCGCGAGCGTGAAAGCCCGCCAATCGAGCTCCGGCATCGCGAGGGCGTGCGAGAGCGCGAAGTAGGTCGGGGGAACCAGCAGGGTTCCCTTCGTCAGGGCGACCCTCATGAGTTCCACCCGAGGGTGGGCGTGGATCGGTGAGCGGGCATGCCACCATCCTAGGGGCAAGCCGCGCGCCCCAGGTGATTAAATGAGTCCATGATGAACGCCCCTGCCCGCCCCGCCCGCTCGGGCGTCCTCGCGCAGGTGCTCACCCTCCTTGGCGGCACCCTCCTCGCCCAGGTCATCGCCTTCGTCGCCCAGATCGGCGTCGCCCGCCTCTACACGGACACGGACCTGGGGTATCTGGGCATCTTCACGTCCGCTGCAACGCTCGGCGCTGCCGTCGCGGGTGCCCGCTTCGACCTCAGCATCGTCCTGCCCGCCCCGGGGGACGAGGCCTCAGCCCGGTCCCTGGCTCGCCTCGCCTCGCGCTGCGTGCTCGTCGCCTCCGCTCTGGCCACCCTGATTGCCGCCGCCGCATGGCCGTGGGTGTCCGAACGCTACGGAAACGCGCTTGCGGGGTGGATGCTCGCCGTTGGCGTCTCCGTCCTGTTCCTGGCGCAGGGGCAGGTGTGCTCCTACTGGCTGACCCGCCACCGCCGCTTCCAGGCGATCGCGCGTTCCTCCGTCGTGCGTGCCCTGGGGATCGCGGTCCTGCAGCTGGTGTGCGGTTTTGTGGCTGGTGGCGGCCTGGGTGCAGCGATTGGGGCGACGATCGCGGGCCAGGGTATCGCCGTCGCCTACCTGTCGTGGCGCGCCCGCGACGCCCGTGAGCGTCAGGACACCGATCCGACCCTGCGCGAGGTGGCCTCGCGCTACCGCAAGATGGCGCTCGTGGGCGTGCCCAACGTCGTCGTCGACGCGCTGCGCACGAGCGCGATCCCGATGCTCATCGCTGCGTATTCCGTGGCTGCGCTCGGCCAATTCAACATGGCGTGGCTGGCCCTGCAGGCCCCGGTCGCCCTCATCGCGGGGGCGCTGTCGCAGGTGTACCTGCCGCGCCTGTCGGACACCCCTCCCGGGGAGATGACCCGAGTCGTCGTGCGTGTTGGTGGCATCGCCTTGGGATGCTCGATCCCCGTGTTCGCGATGCTCGCGTGGGTGAGCCCGGCACTCTTCCCCCTCGTGTTCGGGGTGCGCTGGGAGGCTGCCGGATACTTTGCGCGCTCCCTGGCCCCGTGGCTAGCCCTGACGGTCGCGACCTCACCGCTGTCGAATGTCTTCGTTGCGACCTACCACCAGCGGCGCATGCTGGCCTTCGCGTGCGTGTACTGTGCGGCGCCGCTGATCTGGCTCGCGTCCAGCCCCTACGGAGTGGAGACCACGGTTGCCGTGCTGGGCGTCCTCATGGCTGCGCTGCTGGTGGGCATGCTGGCGATGGCGTTCCTGACGGCGCGCGCCTACGACCGCGGGGACGGGCAGCGGCCTCAGGCCTCGTGAAACCCTTGTGAAACCTGTGTTTTATGGGCGGGCTCGCGCGGCGAGGGCCCGCTCGTAGGCCTCGCGCAGGCGCGCGGCACCCTCCTCCCAGGTGGGGATCGTGGGCGCGGTGAAAGCCCCGATGTCCTCGCGCGTGATGGACTCCAGGGCCCCGATGAGGTCGCGCTCCGGATCCTCCAGCACCCACGTGTCGGCCTGATCGCCCAGGTATCGGCGGGCCTCGGACAGGGGAGAACACAGCGCGGGCACCCCGGCCGCGAAGGCCTCCATCATCTTGTTGGGCGTGGACATGCGGTGCGACAGGCACCCCGACTCGATGAGGCACAGCGCGACGTCAGCGCCGCGCGTCATAGCCAGCACCTGATCCGGCTCCACGGGCGGCAGGCGGTGGATGTTCGTGTGCTGCGCTGCGGCCCGCTCGACCTCGGGAAGAAGCGCGCCCGCTCCGACGAAAACCACGTGTGCGCTTGTCACCTGCTCAAACGCGCGCAGAATCAGGGGAATATTGCGCCCGGGCGCCAGGTAGCCCGAATGCAGGTACAGGAGAGCGCCCTCGGGGATCCCCAGCTGCGCGCGCAGGTCGATGACCCCGTCCGCGCCCGTCGGGGCATTTGTCACGACGACGGGATCCACGCCCGGGTAGGCCTCGCGGTACCACTGCGCGATCGACTCATTGACCACGGACACCACGTCCGCACGCCGGATATAGCGGCGCTCAATGACGCGCTGGAGGCGCTGGCGCAGGCCTGCCGACCCAACCGTCTCCGTCTCCAGCTCGTGCGCGTTGTACGCAAATACCGCGCCCGTGCGCCGCGCCAACGCGTGCGCGAGGGGAAGCAAGAACAGGTTCTGCGCGGAGACGGCCGCGACGCGCTGCCTCGCGAACCGCCGGTACACGCGGGCGCCCCACGCCACGACGACCCTCGGACCACCCAGGGGCGCACCCAGGGAGGCTCCCCGAATCCGCGTGAGGCGCACGGTGGGGGCCACGGCCTCGTCCGCGGGGAGCTCGCCCTGATCGATGCCGACGACGTGGGTGCGCGAGAAAAGCGGGGACAGTGAACGCGCAATCTTCACCAGGCGACCGGGCGAGGCCAGGTTCGACGGGTAGAGCAGGAGATTGAGCGCGCGATCCACGCCCCCATTGTAGGTGGGGCGGGGCACTACACTGGAGGGGAACAACGAGGCCGGAGACGGAAAGGGGAGCCACATGCGCATCGCGGTCGTCGGCATGGGCAAGATCGGTTTGCCGCTGGCGGTGCACTACGCGCGCGGCGGGCACACCGTCGTTGGCGTGGATGTGAACCCCAGCGTGGTCGCCCTCATTAACGAGGGGGTTGAACCCTTCCCGGGCGAGGCGCACCTGGCCGAGTACCTGCCCCCGCTTGCCTCCTCCGGCGCCCTGCGTGCCACCACCGAGTACGCCGAGGCGATCCCCGGCTCCGACGCGGTCGTCATGGTCGTGCCCCTCGTCGTCGATGACGAGAGCCGCCCCGACTTCCGCATCATGGACGCCGCCACCCGCTCCATGGCCGAGCACCTGACGCCCGGCACCCTCGTCTCCTACGAGACCACCCTGCCCGTGGGCACGACGCGCGGACGCTACAAGCCCCTCATCGAGGAAGTCTCCGGCCTGGTTGAGGGCCGCGACTTCGACGTCGTGTTCTCGCCCGAGCGCGTCCTCACCGGCCGGGTTTTCGCCGACCTAGCACGCTACCCCAAGCTCGTGGGGGGCCTCAGCGAAGCCGGCGAGGCGCGCGGCGTTTCCTTCTACGAGGCCGTCCTCTCCTTCGATGAGCGCGACGACCTGCCGCGCCCCAACGGCGTGTGGTCCATGGGCAGGGCCGAGGCCGCTGAAATGGCCAAGCTTGCCGAGACTACGTACCGGGACGTCAATATCGGCTTGGCCAACCAGTTCGCGCGCTACGCGGACGCGGTCGGCATCGACGTCGCTCGCGTCATCGAGGCCTGCAACTCCCAGCCCTACTCCCACATTCACCGGCCCGGCATCGCGGTCGGCGGCCACTGCATCCCTGTCTATCCGCGCCTCTACCTGGCCGGGGACCCGGACGCGACCGTCGTGTCCGCCGCGCGTGCCGCGAACGCCGCCATGCCCGCCTACGCGGTCTCGCGTGCCGCCGCCCTGCTGGGGTCCCTGGAGGGCCTGCACGTCGCGGTCCTGGGCGCCGCCTACCGCGGCGGGGTGAAGGAAACCGCCTTCTCCGGCGTCTTCGGCGTCACCTGTGCGCTGCGCGAGGCCGGGGCGCAGGTGAGCGTGCACGATCCGCTCTATTCCGACGATGAGCTGTCAGCCTTTGGGTGGGACGCCTACCACCTCGGAGAGCCGGTGGACGTCGCCATCGTCCAAGCCGACCACGTCGCCTACCGGGACCTGGTGCCCGCTGACCTGCCCGGCGTGCGCCTCCTCGTCGATGGCCGCGCCATCACCTCACCCGAGGCGTGGGCTGGAACACCGCGCATCACCATCGGCGGGGGAAGCACTCCCGAATGCTAGTCACTCTCGCAACCCGCACCTTTACACCCGAGCCGACGGCCGCCGCGCTGCGCCTCGGGGCACTTGCCCGCGCGCTCGCCGCAGGCGGAGACAGGGTCCGAGTCCTCACCTCGCGCCTGGCTCCCTCCGTCGCCCGCGACGCCCGTCAATCCGCCGGAAGTGGCGCCGATCCGGGGGACGGGGCAGACCTCGTCGAGGTTCGCCGCGCCCCCGTCCTGCGCGACCGCACGGGAGCGGTTCGCGGATACGTGTCCTACATGTCCTTCGATGTTCCCCTCGTCGCCCGGCTGCTCACCGGTCCGCGCCCGGGTGTAGTCGTCTCCGAGCCCCCACCGACGACCGGCGCCGCCGTACGCATTGCATGCGCGGTGCGCCGTGTCCCCTACGTCTACTACTGCGCCGACATTGTCTCGGATGCCGCCGCGCTCGCGGGCGTGCCCGGCCTCGTCGTGCGCACGGTCGCGGGGCTGGAGTCTTTTGCGCTGCGCGGTGCCCGCCGCGTCATCGCCGTTTCCGACGGGGTCGCTTGCCGCGCCCGTGACCTGGGGGCTCGGGACGTCACGGTCGTTCCCAACGGGGTACGCGTGCCAGACGCGGTGGCCACCGGCGCTCCCGAAGGATTCCCCACCTGCGACGGCCCCGTCTTCGTCTACGCGGGAACGGTCGCCCAGTGGCTGGCCCCCGAGGTCTTCGTCGATGCCTTCGAGCGCGCGCGAGCGCGGCTCGGGGACGCGCGCCTCGTGTTCGTGGGGCAGGGGAGCGGATGGGATGCCCTCGCCGAGCACTGCCGAGGCGTGGCCGGCGTCGACATGATCCCCGCCGTCAGCGCCGAGGAAGCGGACCGGTGGATGGCACGAGCCGCCGCGACGCTCGCCTCGCTGCGACCGGGCGGGTACGACTACGCCTACCCGACGAAGATCCTCGCCTCCCTCGCGCAGGGCACTCCCGTCATCTACGCGGGTCCGGGCCAGGCCGCCCGTGACATCGCGGAGGGGGAACTCGGAGTCGCGTGCAACCTCGACGCTGATGAGGTCGCCGAGGCCATGGTTGGTCTCGCGTCGGGCACTGCCGCCTGGGTGGGTGCTGAGGGGGCGCGCGCCTGGGTGAGCGCGTATCGGTCAGTCGAGGCCTCATCGCGCGCTGCGGCCGCGGTGGTTCGGTCGGCGCTCGCGTAGGCCTTCGGTTTTCTCCCTCGGGTTGACGCGGCTGAGTGGCGTTATTCCTGGCCATGAGTGCTGTCGATGGCGCGTCGGTGCGTCCCGATGTGCTTACGCATTGGTGGAGGAGGCTCCGGCCTCGTCTCACATGCAAAAAGCTATGACTTCAGTTCATGTCGGTTCATGCGTGTAACTATTCTCATGTTTACAGTTACAACATAAGCACCTACAATCACGACTGTCACATCAGCAACTTGAAGGATCACTATGCGCTCCTCGTGGAGGACCATCGTCGCCGGGCTCACCCTGGCCCTCGGCGCAGCCGCAGCGGCCCTCGTGCCGCCCGCGCACGCAGCAGGCATCACGATCGCCATCGACCCCGGGCACGGCGGCTCCGACCCCGGCGCGGTCGCAAACGGCCTGCGTGAGAAGGACCTGACCCTCGCGGTCTCGCTGGCCCTGAAGGAAGAACTGGAAAGCTACGACGGCGTCCGCGTCGTTATGACCCGCACGACGGACACCCGTCCCTCGGAAAACATCAGCACCGACCTGTCGAGCCGCGTCGAGATGGCCGCAGCCGCGGATGCGGACGCCCTCGTCTCCATCCACTTCAACTCGGGCGCGCCCATCGCGAAGGGCGCGGAGGTCTGGTACGCGAACTCTTCCTCGTACAACTACGGCACCCACACGCAGGGCCGCACCCTGTCCAACGCCATCCAGAAGCAGCTGACCGGCCTCGGGCTGGCTGATCGCGGCATCAAGACGCGTGACAACCCCTACTACGACTACCCGGATGGCTCGACCGGCGACTACTACGCCATCATCCGCCAGGCTCGCGAAGAGAACATGACCGGCGTCATCGTCGAGCATGCCTTCGTGACCTCTGCATCCGACGCAGCCCTCCTGCGCGATGAGAACTTCGTGCGTTCCCTCGGTATCGCCGACGCGACCGGCATCGCCCAGGCGTACGGCCTGAGCAAGGGCACCTGGCGTGCCACGGGCGACTCCTGGAGCTTCATCTCCAACGGCGCGGCCAAGACCGGCTGGTTCTCTGCCGGCGGTCGCTGGTACTGGGCTGGCTCTAACAAGCAGACGATCCGCGGATGGTCCACCATCAACGGTCGCCGCTACTTCTTCGATGACTCCACCGCCATGGTGACGGGCTGGAAGAAGGAAGACGGCAAGTGGTACTACCTGCGTCCCGCCGGCGACATGGCCACCGGCTGGGTGAAGGTCGCCGGCTCCTGGTACTACATGAACGCCGACGGCGTCATGGTTACCGGCTGGCTCAAGGATGGCAACGACTGGTACTGGCTGCGCGCCAACGGTGCGGCCGCGATTGGCTGGACCAACGTCGATGGCGCCTGGTACCTCTTCGAGGAGGACGCGCGCATGCTCACCGGCTGGCAGCTGACTGAGGATGACAACCGCTGGTACTACATGCGATCCAGCGGCCAGATGGTCACCGGCTGGCTCCTCGACGCCGGCAAGTGGTACTACCTGGATGGTGAGGGCGCCATGATGACCGGATGGACCAAGGTGGGCGACACCTGGTACCACCTGAACTCCTCCGGCGCGATGAGCACCGGCTGGCTCCTGGACGGTGCCTGGTACTGGCTGGACCCGAACTCGGGCGCCATGGCGACGGGTACGGTCACCGTTGAGGGCCGCGCATCGAACTTTGCTTCCTCCGGCGCGTGGCTGGGCTACGCGGACGGCAGCGAGGCTCCGGCGGCCTCCCGCAGCGCCTCGCGCAGCGCCTCCGTCACGAACGCCTCCGGTCAGCGCCTCATCATGAGTGCCCCCACTGCCTCGCGCGCGGAGATTATCGACGCGATGGAAGATGCCTGGGATCAGGCCGGCTACAGCTACCCGAGCGCCCTGGCCGCTGGCGGTGCGCCGACGATCCGCGACTTCGCGTCCATCGTCTACGACGAGGCCGTGGCCGAGGGCGTGTCCCCCGAGCTGGTCTTCGTCCAGGCGATGAAGGAGACGGGCTGGCTGCGATTCGGCGGCGACGTGACCGTCAGCCAGTACAACTTCTCCGGCATTGGCGCGGTCGGCGGCGGCGCGAAGGGCGCCTCCTTCCCGGACGTTCGCACCGGCATCCGCGCCCAGGTCCAGCACCTGCGCGCCTACGCGGACTCCTCGGCGACCACGGCGTCGCTCGCGAACGCGGTCGTCGACCCGCGCTTCACCTACGTGCGCAAGGGCGCGGCCCCCGTGGTCGAGTACCTGGGCATTCAGGAGAACCCCAACCGCACCGGCTGGGCCGCAGCCAAGAACTACGGCTACGACCTGGTGTCCATGATGAAGGCGTACTTCTGAGAGTTCTTCCGTGACGAGGCCGGGGCCGGCTGCGCGATTCAGCGTGGCTGGCCCCGGCCTCGTTTATCTGCGGCGCGCACATATGGTGCCCTCCGGTGCGGCATCTGCGTGACCGACTACAATCTCAAAGAGCAGTGTGTTCCCACGGCCTCGTGCTGTGGACCGCCTGAGCTGCGGACAACTACGTGTCAACGACTTCGAATGGAGGTGCCCGGGCGATGAGCTCCTACAGCAAGACGTACGCGTCTGATCCTCAGCTCTGGGACGCGGACGCGAGCTTCCTGCTGAAGTGCCAGTACACAGACGGGACGCAGGCAGTCATCCTGTCCGGATGGCACCGCCGGGCCATGGAATTCGAGAATCCGATCGTTCTGCCCCCGCTGGACGATGGTGAGAGCTACCGGTACTGCCCCATCGGCGCAGATCCCCATCGCGAGAATCCGTGGAACGACATCGACAGGTACGAGCTCGAGGTGTCGCTCGATGGCGCGCACGACGGCGAAATCTCCTCGCTCCTCGACAAGCTCATGGCGCCGACCGTCGCTCACGCGCTGATGGCTTCCATGCCGGAGATGATCCAGCGGGTGTCGGCGAACAAAACGAACGTGCCCCTGCAGATCGATGACGACACGAGGATTAGGTACGTCGATCTGCTGACCCAGAACCTGCCGGCCCGATCCGGTGATACCTCCGAGCCGCTTCGCGCCCTTCATCGCTGGTGCCGGATTTTCGACATGGGCAACGGCACCGTCTCGATCTATCAGCCGGTCTCGCCAGACCAGCTCGACAACCTTCGCTGGCCACACAACGGCATCTGGCTGAACCGCGGACAGGCATACTTCACCGAGCTGTCGGACGTGGGCAACATCGTTGAGGCATTCTCGATCCCCATCAAGTACGAGCAATACAACCTCGAGAACTGGCGGATTGAGTTCGAATTCTGGGAGAACGAGCCCTTCCAGATCATGATCAGCGACGATTCGGAGGAAGCCACGCAGCGCCTCGGGCGGGCGCAGCGAGAAATCGGCGTACTCTCGCAGTTCGTGACCACGGCGTTCCTCGTGTCCAGGAACCTCGAACGCCGTTCCAAGGTCAACGAACTCGTGACCGGGAACGAGGCCCTGCAGGGCCTTGCGACGCGCAAGGTCGCCGAACTCAAGGCGACGATCGAAGAATACCGACGGCTGCTCGAGCGGGCGTCCGGCCTGCTCGCGAACACCGCTCAGTCCGTCCAGGCCGTCGCGAACCAGGAAAACGCCGAGGCCGCGCAGCGAACGAACACGTTCCTCACCTTCGCGTCCGCAGTCTTTTTCGTCCCGACGCTCATCATCTCTTTCTTCTCGATGTCCATCATTGGCCTCAACCAGGGCGAAACTCTTCCCTCGCTCTGGTTCGTGCTCGCCCTGTGCCTGGCGAGCGTGGTCGTCGCGATCGGCGTTCTCGTTGTCTTGAGGCGTCAGCTGAGGAAGAGTCGACACAAGGCCCCAAGGAGGCGATGACGATGTTCTCCACCATCACGTCAGGCGAGATCCGGCAGGCGCTGGAGCACGTGTCGCGCCAGTACCTGGCGGGCAACCTCTCTCGGCCCCAGGCGGTCGCACACTACGACACGAGCGATCTGGAAATCGGGATCACGTCCTATTCCGACGATGCGAGCGAGCAGCCGCACTTTCATACGCAGGCCACCGAGTACCAGTACATGCTGTCCGGGTGGACACAGTACCTGGACACGGACACCGGCGAGGAGCACGAGTTCCGTTCGGGCGACTTCTACGTCATCGAACCCGGGACGACATACGCGCAGCGCTCGAAGCGGGGGACGCAGATCCTCTTCATCAAGGTTCCCTCCACGAATGACAAGAACGTCGTCACCCCTGGCCCGGATGTCGAGGCCTGGCTGGCCTCGGCCCTGAGGACGACGCGCGTGGACTACTCGCACGCTCCCGATGCGCCGGCTGCCAACTCGATCGTCCCCGCCGCAGCGGTCGCCATCGAGCGCGAGGGGCACATCCTCATGCTCCAGCGACGGGACAGTGGGAATTGGACGCTCCCGGGCGGCACCCTCGAACTCGGCGAAAGCCTCGCCGAGTGCGCGGTCCGCGAGCTCAAGGAGGAGACCGGCCTCGACGTGCGGGTGACCGGGATTGTCGGCACCTACACGGACCCGGACGTGCGCATCGCATACTCCGACGGGGAAGTGCGCCAGGAGTTCACCGTCGTTTTTCACGGGGTGTCTGAGGGCCACGAGGTGTCCCTCGACTCTGAATCCACGGGTTTCCGATGGGTGCCGAAGGAGAAGCTCCTCGATCTGAGCCTCGCGGACTCTCAGCGTCGCAGGCTCGAGGATCTCCTGCGGTATCTGGCCGACGGTACGCAAAGGATCGCATGATGAACGACTCGACGCCGGCAATCGGCATGGATGAGAACCGGCTGCGCCACTGCCGCGGCGTGGGGATGAAGGCCTCCGAGCTGGGGCGGACCCTGTTTGGCTGGTCGGACGACAAGTGCCGCGAGATGTTCGTGATGGGCTACCTGCATGATGTCGGCTATCAATTCGCTCAGGAACAGTCCGAGCACGAGGAACTCGGAGGTGCGCTGCTGCGCTCCCTGGGGTTCACGTACTGGGCGGAGATCTTCCATCACGGCGATCCCGACAGCAACTACCAGTCGGATGAGCTCCTGGTGCTTAACCTGGCGGACATGTTGACGTCGAGGGACGGCAGCGCCACGACCATCCCTGCGCGCCTGACGGACATCGCGAGTCGCTACGGCGTTGAATCAACGCAGTACGTGGCGGCGAAGAAGCTTGCAGACGTGCTCGTCGCGCAGGTGCGGGAGATCGACGGTTCGCAGGAGATCCTCAGCCAGCTCGTGTAGGCCTCTCAAGGGGGCTAGCTTCTCCAGGTATCTCAGGGGCTTTCATCGCTTTCGACGAGGCTGGGGCCTCTCGGGTGGGAACGTGCGGTCATCGCTGGCTTGCCTCACCCTTTCATCTCGCATGCAATTTCCATGAGGTCTGTTTTCTAGTGTCAAGAAAACGTTGGAATATCAACGTTGCGGTTTCAAAAGTTGAAAGAGCTGCCGGGGAATTGCATGCGGAATTGGTAGGGATGCGTAGCGCATGCTCCGGTGATACTGCGCTCCGGTGCTTGAGCGTCTACAGCTACCCCCGACCGCTCGTACGCGGATAGGTTGTGCGCATGCGGATAGGTTATTCAGATGCGGATAGGTTACTAACCTATCCGCATGCTTCTAACCTATCCGTATCCTCGTAACCTATCCGCGTTCGTACGCCCGGCCGTGCGACGGTCGGCGTGCAGACGCGTTCGGGGCAGCGTCAATGGTGAGAACAGGCGAACCGCGTACGCAGTGAACGCGGACAGAGCAACGGCCCCGAGCACCTGTCGGTGCCCGGGGCCTGTCTCGTACGCGTAGAGGTCAGCCGCGCAGAGAAGCGACGTAGGAGTCGATGCGCTGCGAGGAATCCTCGGGGGTGAAGCCCGCGTCCTTGATCTTCGTCAGGTCCAGGACGGAGGACAGGGGGCGTGGAGCCACCTCGCGGCCCGCGAAGTACTCATCCGTCGTCACCTCGGTGACGTCTTCCGGATTACGGCCGCACAGCTCGAATACGCGCTTGGCGATCTGCGCCCAACTCATGATCGGTCCCTCGCCCGACAGGTTGTAGGTGCCGAAGGGGGCGTCGCTGGTCAGCAGGTGAATAATGCCCTTAGCCAGGTCGGAGGTGAAGGTCAGGCGACCCACCTGGTCGGACACGACCGAGGGGGAGGTGCCCTGATCCGCCAGGGACGCCATGGTCTTCAAGAAGTTCTTGCCATCGCCCACAACCCAGGAGGTGCGCACGATGTAGTGCTTCGGCGTCGAGGCCACAGCGGCGTCGCCGCCCGCCTTCGACTGGCCGTACGCGCCCAGGGGAGAAGGGGCCTCGTCCTCGAGGTGCACGTCCTGCGTGCCATCGAAGACGTACTCCGTCGAGATGTGAACCATCGTCGCGCCGTGAGCCGTGGCCTCGCGCGCCAGGAGCGCCGGTCCTGTCGAGTTTGCCTGCCAGGTCGCGCGGCGACCCTCGGGCGTCTCAGCGCCGTCCACGTTCGTCCACGCGGCCGCGTTGATCACCACGTCGATGTCGTCCCACGGCATAGCGGCCACCTGCTCGGCGTCGGAAATCGACACCTCGGGCAGGTCCACGCCCGTCACCGTGAAGCCGGCCTCGGGCAGCGCGCGCATGAGCTCGCGGCCCAGCTGGCCGTTCGCGCCGGTCACGAGCGCGCGGCGACCCACGGGAGCCGGGGCAGGGAAGGGGGTCACGTCCGCCATGCGCGGGTGAGCCTTGTCCTTGTCGGACAGGATGGCGCGCTCGAGCGGGATCGGCCAATCCACGGCGGCCGTCTCGTCAGCCAGGTTCAGGAAGGTGTAGCGCGCATCCGGCGACCAGTGGTCGTTGACCAGGTACGTGTAGGCCGTGTTCGGCTCCAGGGTCTGGTAGGAGTTGCCCACGCCCTTGGGGACGAACACCGCGACGCCCGGATCGATGATCGTCGTGTAGACGGTGCCGAAGGAGGGTCCCTCTCGCAGGTCCACCCACGCGCCAAACACGCGGCCGGTCGCGACCGACACGAACTTGTCCCACGGCTCCGCGTGAATGCCTCGCGTCACCCCAACCTCGTCGTTGAACGAGATGTTGTTCTGCACGGGCTGGAAATCCGGCAGGCCCAGCGCGACCATCTTCTCGCGCTGCCAATTCTCCTTGAACCAGCCTCGGTTATCGCCGTGAACAGTCAGATCAATGCGCAAAAAGCCGGGGATCGGCGTGGTCGTAATCCCCAGGGGCTTAGCGGTGGGCGCCATGGTTCTTCCTTACGTGCGTGGTTTTTGTGCGGACGCAACATTCCATGTAAATACTATCCGATCTGCACCCCCGCGGCGGTGTGCGCCGCCCCATGGGCGCGCGGAGGGGCAAAGTTGTGGAAAAATACTGTTGTATAGGGATAATTGTCAACGACGCGCGACCCACACGAGGACGCGCCGGGAAGCGGAGGCAACATGAAAGGCATCATCCTGGCGGGCGGCTCGGGCACCCGTCTCAACCCGATTACGCTGGGGACATCGAAGCAGCTCGTCCCCGTCTACGACAAGCCGATGATCTACTACCCGCTGTCTACCCTCATGCTGGCGGGCATTTCTGAGGTCCTCGTCATCACGACCCCCCACGACGCTCCGTCGTTCCACCGCCTGCTCGGCGATGGCAGCCAGCTCGGCGTCAACATCTCCTACGCTGTCCAGCACGAGCCCAACGGCCTCGCGCAGGCCTTCGTGCTCGGCGCCGATCACGTGGGCGACGACAGCGCTGCCCTGGTCTTGGGTGACAACATCTTCTACGGCCCCGGCATGGGTGCCCAGCTGCGCCGCCACGTCGATCCCGACGGCGGTGCCGTCTTCGCCTACCACGTGTCCAACCCGCGTGAGTACGGCGTCGTGGAATTCGACGAGGAGTTCAACGCGCTGTCCATCGAGGAAAAGCCCGAGCACCCCAAGTCGAACTACGCGGTGCCCGGCCTGTACTTCTACGACAACGACGTGGTCGAGATCGCCCGCAACCTCAAGCCGAGCGCGCGCGGCGAGTACGAGATTACCGACGTGAACCGCTCCTACCTCGAGGCTGGCAAGCTCAAGGTTGAGGTCCTGCCGCGCGGCACCGCGTGGCTCGATACAGGCACGTTCGACTCTCTCGCTGACGCCACCGCTTTCGTGCGCACGGTCGAGGCCCGCCAGGGCATGAAGATCGGCGCCCCCGAAGAGGTCGCATGGCGTATGGGCTTCATTGACGACGAGGGCCTGCGCCAGCGTGCCGAGCCCCTGGTCAAGTCCGGCTACGGCGCCTACCTGCTCGAGCTGCTTGAGCGAGAGGGTCGCTGAGTGAGCCGTCCCAGTGCTCAGTCCCGCCTGCTCATCGTTATCCCCGCGTGGAACGAGGAGGAGGTGCTCGGTGATGTCCTCGAGATGGTGAAGGTTGAAAAGCCTTCCTTCGCGGACATCCTCGTGGTCTCCGACGGGTCGACGGACGCGACAGCCGATATCGCGCGCGCTGCGGGCGTGGCCGTCCTTGACCTGCCGCTCAACCTGGGGGTCGGTGGTGCGATGCGTGCTGGCTTCCAGTACGCGCGGCGTATGGGCTACGAGTATGCGTGTCAGCTCGACGCGGACGGTCAGCACGATCCGCGCGAGATCGAGACGCTCATTGAGACGGCCTCGAGCGAGCACGCGGACGTCGTCATCGGCTCGCGTTTCGCGGGTAAGGGCAACTACCACGCGCGAGGCCCGCGCAAGTGGGCGATGAACCTTTTCTCGTTCATCCTCTCGCGCGTGTGTGAGACTCATTTGAGCGATACGACCAGTGGTTTCAAGCTGTACGGTCCCCGTGCGCTCTCGCTGTTCGCGCATAACTACCCGGCCGAGTATCTGGGTGACACGATCGGTGCGCTCGTCATCGCGGCGCGCTCGCACCTGGTCGTGCGTGAGGTCGGTGTGCAGATGCACCCGCGTGCTGGCGGCGAGCCCTCTCACAATCCGATCAAATCGGCGCTCTTCCTGGTGCGCGCGACGATGGCCCTGGCGGTCTCTCTGTCGCGCCCCGGTGAGAAGGTCGCCCAGGTGCCGGAGGAGGACGCATGAGCCCCACGTATGTGCTTGGACTGGTGTTCGCGATCATCATCCTGGTGATGGTGTTCGTCAAGATGCGTAACTCGGGCCTGAAGGAACGCTACGGCCTGTGGTGGTACTGCATCGCCTTCTTCACGGCGCTGCTGTCCATCTTCCCGCCGATCCTGAAGTGGAGTGCGATCCAGCTGGGCGTTGCCGTCCCGCTGAACCTCGGGTTCTTCGTGGCCGGCGTGGTGCTGCTGTTGCTGTCGCTGCGTTTTTCCGTGGATCTGTCGCGTTCGGATGAGGATCGTCGACGCCTGACTGAGGAGGCGGCGATCCTGCGCCTCCAGCTGGAGGATCTGCAGAGTCGCGTCGAGGCTCTTGAGGCGTCGCGCCAGGGGGATGATCAGTCCCGCTGATGCGCTCACTCCGTGCTCGCAGTCGATTGAACGAGGCCGGGGCCCGTCGGGTGTAGACCTGACGGGCCCCGGTTCGTCATGTGGGAGCGCCCCTGGTGGGTGGTCCTCGGGTGGTGCGGGACTGTCAGCGCAGCAGCGTGCCGTCCGGGCCGAGGCTGAGGCGCTCGGTCGGGGCTGCGGGGTCGACCTCGCCCTCGGCGAGCTTGCGTTTGAGGGCGGAGGCGGGGCGCGACACGGGGACGGTGTCTTCGCCGGTGGTCTCCTCGTCGCTCTCGTCCGCGGCGCTTGGCGTCGGTTTCGTGGCGTTGATCGGCGAGGCGGAGGGGGATTCGACGGGGGTCAGGGAGATACGAGCCCCCATCGCGGAGGCGTGTGAGGGCAGCAACGGCTCGCCGTCCAGGTCCTTGGCGAGGTCGTCGAGCATTGTGCGGGCCTCGTCGATGATGGAGGAGTCTTCGGCGTGGAGGCCGTGGACGAGCCAGCGGACCAGGGCGATTTCGCTCATGAGCTGGGCGCGCGTGAAGACGTGCAGGTCGGTGGCGCGGCGCTCGTGCCCGTAGGTCTCGCGGAATCGTTCGAGGAACGCGTCTGAGGCGCTGGCCTGGATCCAGGCGATGTCGAGGGCGGGGTCGCCCACGTGCGCGCTGGTCCACCCGCCGATGGCAAGGAGTGAGCCGCGCTTGACCGACAGGCAGCGTTCCTGGATATCTCCGTGGACGGGTGCGGAGGGGAATCGCCACAGTGAGACGTCTTCGAGGGCAGCCTCCCAGCGGCTCCACAGGGCGGCGGGGATGGCGACCTCGCGGGCGGCCTCGTCGAGGAGGGCGAGGTTGCGGTCGCGGCATTCGATGGCCGTGTAGGTGGGCAGGCCGATTGAGGAGAAAACGGTCTCGGGGAGGTTGTGCAGGGCTGCGAGTGCGCGTCCGAGGGACGCGGGCAATAGGGGATCGGTGTCGAGGTCCTCGTCCGTAGGGGCGGAGCCTCCCGGATCGCGGTGAACGTAGACGCTCCCGCCGCGTTCAAGCTTGGTCTGTCCGGCCAGGCGCGGCACGTCAAAGGGGATGTAGTCGTGGTCGTGGGCCTGCCCGAGGCGGTCGAGAATGCCCGAGGTTGCTTCGAGGGCGGGGCCGGAGACCTCCTCGTGGGGGCAGGTGACGATCCAGCGGTTGCCGGCGGCGTCTTCGATGCCGGTCACGGTGGAGAGCTCGTCGCTGTAGGAGGGTGGGCGCAGGGCGGTGACACGCATGCCGGGGACGGCGGCGGTGGCCAGGGCTGCCAGTTCGAGGGGGCTCTTCGCGGAGGTCATTGCCTTAACGTATCGCGGCCTGGGCCCAGGTGCGCCTCCCCGCGCGGAGGCGGGTGAGATTGGGTGGGTGTGGGTTTGCTCCTTGCCGAAAAACTCTGTTACTTTCGACACATTGGCTCGGTCTGTAGCGAGGAGGCACAGCGATGGAAGCCATGACGCGTTCCCTCGCGGCGCGTGTACGCGAGGGCTTGGCCGCGAGCGGCATCGATGCGGCTCGTGACCCTCGGGCGGTGCGCGCCCTGATTCATCGCGCCATCGATCGCTATGCGCCCGACCTGTTGCCGTCGGCCCGCGAGCAGGTCGAAGCAGACCTCATGGACGACATCTGCGGCCTCGGCCCGCTCCAAGCACTCATGGACGATCCGTCGGTCGAGGAAATCTGGATCAACGCCGCCTCACGAGTGTTCGTTGCTCGATCGGGCGTGGCCGAGCTGACCAGCCTCATCCTCACTGACGAGGACGTTCGTGCTCTCGTGGAGAGAATGCTGCACCATTCGGGCCGCCGACTCGACCTGTCGAGTCCGTTTGTGGATGCGATGCTCGCCGGTGGAGAGCGCCTCCACGTCGTCATTCCGCCGGTGACGGGCTCGTCGTGGAGCGTCAACATTCGTAAGCACATCCAGAGGGCGCGCACACTGGAGGACCTGGTCGCGGTGGAGATGATCGCCCCGCCGATGCGTGACTTCCTGGCGGCTTCCGTCAGCTGTGGCCTCTCCGTGCTCGTGTCCGGCGGTACCCAGGCCGGTAAGACGACGCTGCTGCGTGCCCTCGCGGGTGAGCTGCCGCGTTCGCGTCGGGTTATCTCCTGCGAGGAGGTCTTCGAGCTGGGCCTGACGAATTGGGATCACGTTGCGATGCAGACGCGCCCGGCCGGGGCAGAGGGAACGGGAGAGATTACCCTGCGTGACCTCGTGCGCGAATCGCTGCGCATGCGTCCCGAATATCTGATCGTCGGCGAGGTTCGCGGCCCCGAAGCCCTCGACCTGCTCGTTGCCCTCAACGCGGGTGTGCCGGGTATGGCAACCGTGCATGCCAACTCGGCGCGGGAGGCCCTCGACAAGCTCTCGATCCTGCCGCTGCTTGCCGGTGAAAACGTGACGACCGCATTCGTCACACCCACCCTGGCCTCGTCTATTGACCTCGTGTGTCACGTCGAACGCGGCGCGGATGGGCGCCGCTATGTCGCCGAGATTCTCGCGGTGCCCGGGCGTGTCGAGGGGCATCGGATCGAGACGGCTACGCTCTTCACGTACGACGGCACCCGCTGCGAGCGTGGGAGCGGAGGTCTCGACCTGCATGATCGATTCGCGGCGGCCGGCTTCGACCTTGCTTCCCTCCTGGAGTGGGGGACGCTGTGATCGCTATCGTCTGTGGACTCGTGTTCGGGATCGGACTCGTCCTCGCTCTATCCCCGTGGTTCACACCCGCGCCGTCGTGGAAGCCGTGGGGTCCGTGGAAGCGCGTGCGCGACGATGTTGCGCGCGCTCGTGTGCCGGGGCTGACGGCGGCGCGCCTCGTGACGCTGAGCATCGCTATCGGAGCGGTCGTGGCGGTGGTGATTCTCGCCGTGACCGGCGCCTGGCCGGTCGCCCTCATCGTGTCGGCCGGAGCGGCCTGTCTGCCCTACGCCTGGGTGGTTTCTCGGGTGCGCGCGCACGCCAAGACCGTGCGCGCCGCTTGGCCCGAAGTTATCGACGCGATGGTTTCCGGCGTACGCGCGGGCACTTCGCTACCCCAGGTCCTGTGCGACCTCGCCGACGAAGGGCCCATCCCCGTACGCTTCGCCTTCGAGGCCTTCTCCCGCGATTACAGCGCCAACGGGCGTTTCGCTCCCGCGCTGGATCGCATGAAGGAAGAGGTCGGGGATCCCGTCGCCGACCGCATTATCGAGGCGCTACGCATCGCGCGTTCTGTGGGCGGTGCTGACCTCACGCGTCTTCTCCAAGATCTCGCCTCACTCCTGCGCGAGGACGCGCGGGTGCGCGGCGAACTCGAGGCTCGCCAATCCTGGACCGTGGGAGCCGCTCGCCTGGGAATCGCGGCGCCCTGGGTCGTACTCCTCCTTCTGTCGGGTGGGGGTGCGAGCGCCAGCGTGTGGAACTCCCCGGGCGGCATCGCCGTCCTGTGCGCGGGTGCCGGTATCTGCGTGATCGCCTACCTGGCAATGAGAGTGTTGAGCCGGCTCAGCACCGATCCACGCAACCTGGGAGGTGCATCGTGAGCCCCTGGATCATCCGTGTCCTCGACGTGACGGTAGGAATCCTGGCCGCGGGAGGAATCGCCTTTGTGTGTGCGGCGTGGTGTGCGCGTCGGCCCTCCTTCGCTGCGCGCGTCGCACAGGGGCGCGTCAGCGAGGAAGCAGCCTCGCCCCTGACCACCTGGGCTCGCCGCATGAGCGCGGCTGCCCTCGAATCCCTGGGATCTACGACAGAATCCGTCGCGCGCCGCCTCGCACTGGCGGGTATGGCGCCGGAGGTCTCTGTCTTTCGTCTGCGCCAGGCGCTCGCTGGAATCGCCGGCCTCGTCCTCGCGTGCCTCGTCCTGACTGCGCGTCCGGCTTCCTCTCTGCGGGCTTCGATCCTCCCCCTGTGCGCCTGCGCTCTCATCGGCTCACTGCTGGGGGTGGCTGGCATGGACCGTTTCCTCACCTTCCGGGCCCACGCCAGGCAGCGCGCCATCGATGTCGCCGTTCCCGACTGTGCGGAGTTGCTGGCGCTCGCGGTCGCGGCGGGGGAGTCCATTCCAGCCGCTATCGAGCGAGTCGCCGGCTGTGCGGGAGGTCCCCTCGGGGTGGAGCTGTCGCTGACCGCCGGTCATATCCGCAACGGCACGCCCTCCGTGCGAGCGCTCGCCGACCTCGTTGATCGTACTGAATCGCCAGCCCTGACGCGCCTAAGTCGCACGCTCACGACTGCGATTGAGCGAGGCTCGCCCCTGGCCTCGGTCCTGCACGATCAGGCACGCGATCAGCGCGAGCGCTCCCTGGCGGCCCTCATGGAAGAGGGTGGGAGACGAGAGATCGCCATGCTCGTGCCCGTCGTTTTCCTCATCCTGCCCGTCACCGTCATGTTCGCCCTCTACCCGGGGCTCATTGCCCTGGACTTCACCCCCTGACACAGAAAGGAACCTGTCATGAAGAAACTGTTCCTGAGGAAAGAACCCCTTGGGGAGCGCGGTGATGTGCCCGGATGGGTGCTGATCACGCTGATGACGGCAGCGCTCGTCGTCCTTATCTGGGGCGTTGCCTCCGAACGGCTCGTGGAGATCTTTAACCGTGCGATGGACTCGATTTCGGGCATCTGAGGAGGGATCCGAGGTCGTCTCGACGGTCCTCGTTCAAGGACTTGTCGTCCTCGTGATCCTCCTGCTCGCCCAGATCGCCTTTGCCTCGCACGTGCGCACGATGAGCGTGAGCGCCGCGTCCGAGGGGGCGCGTCGTGGTGGTCTGCTGGGTGGTGACGAGGAGGAGGCCGCCGCGCGCACGGGCGAACTCCTCGACTCGCTCGTGGGTGCCGCCAAGGACCGCGAGATCGCCGTGGATCGGGAGAGCGACGCAGGTGTTGACATCCTCGTCGTCACGGTGCGTACTCGTCTGCCCCTCGTGGGTGGCTTTGGGCCGCGCTGGCTCACCGTGCACGGGCGAGCCCTCGTGGAGGGGCCGTGAGTGAGCGTGGGGACGCCAGCGTCGAATTCTTGGGCATCCTGGTCGTCCTTGTCATCCCGGTCCTGTACATCGTGCTCGCGGTTGGCCAGGTGAGCGCCGGTGCGATGGCAGTGGATGCGGGGGCTCGTGAAGCCGCGCGTATCCTCGCAGAAGATTCCGCGCGCGAGTCCGACGCGTCCCATGCCGTGGCCATGATCGTCGAGGACTTTGGGATTGATGCCCAGGCGGACGTGACCGCCAGGTGCGAGGGGTGCGAGGCGGGCGGCGGAGTCGTCGAGGTTCAGGTCGGGGTGCGTGTGCCCCTTCCGTTCATGCCTGCATGGATGGGGAGTGCCGGTATTGGCGTCTCGTCGAGTGCGCGCGTCCCTGTGCGGGAGGTGGTGGCCGATGGATGATGAAGGGCGCGTCGGTATTCTCATGTGCGCCGGGTGCGCATTCGTGTGCGTGTTTCTCTTCGTGTCCATCGCGCTCACCGAGGTGGCGATGCAGGACCGCAGGCTTGTGTCCTGTGCCGATGCCCTCTCCAGTGTTGCTGTTGGCTCATCCTCGTCTGATGACTTCTTCGACACAGGGAATCCGATGGGGGTGGACGAGGCCTCGGCTGGCTCTCGGGTTGAGGACGCGCTGGTCGCGTTGTCGGACTCCACGTGCAAGGTGGGGGAAGGGGTGGTCCTGACCGGGGTGAGCGTGCGCGGCGCCGAGGTGGAGGTCGCGGTACGTGCTCGTCCAACCATCTCGCTGCTGCCGCCGTTCTTGCGTGCAAGCGCAGTCCCTGAGCTCGAAAGGACGTCGAGTGCGCGCCTGCGCGATGCTCAGCCGACGGGCTAAAGGTGGTGTGCGCGACGGTCACATTGTGGGACGGTGAGGGAAGGTCGGGTAAACGAAACGTAAACTTTAGGCCATGAGCAGCTTTGATACATCTCGTCTTTCCCCCGCGCTGGCCTCCGTTTTTGAATCCGTCCAGCGCCGTGACCCCGCCCAGGCCGAGTTCCACCAGGCCGTCTACGAGGTCCTCCTGACCATCGCCCCCCTCGCCGAGCGTCACCCCGAATACGCCGACCTGGCCATCATCGACCGCATCGTCGAGCCCGAGCGCCAGATCCAGTTCCGCGTCCCGTGGGCCGACGACAAGGGCAACATCCACGTGAACCGCGGCTTCCGCGTCGAGTACAACTCCGCCCTCGGCCCCTACAAGGGCGGCCTGCGCTTCCACCCCTCCGTCAACCTGTCGATCATCAAGTTCCTCGGCTTCGAGCAGATCTTCAAGAACGCCCTCACCGGCCTGCCCATGGGTGGCGGCAAGGGCGGCGCGGACTTCGACCCCAAGGGCAAGTCCGACGCCGAGGTCATGCGTTTTTGCCAGTCCTTCATGACTGAGCTCTCCCGCCACATCGGCCCCGACACCGACGTGCCCGCCGGCGACATCGGCGTGGGCGGCCGCGAGATCGGCTACATGTTCGGCCAGTACAAGCGCCTCAAGAACCGCTTCGACGCGGGCGTCCTGACCGGCAAGGGCCTGTCGTGGGGCGGCTCCTATGTGCGCACCGAGGCCACCGGCTACGGCCTCGTCTACTTCGCGGCCGAAATGCTCGCCGCGAAGGGCACCAGCTTCGACGGCAAGCGCGTCGTCGTCTCCGGCTCGGGTAACGTCGCGATCTACGCGACCGAGAAGGCCCAGCAGCTGGGCGCGACCGTCGTCGCCGTGTCCGACTCCTCCGGCTACGTCGTGGACGAGGCCGGCATCGACGTCGCGCTGCTCAAGGACGTCAAGGAGGTGCGTCGTGGACGCGTCTCCGACTACGCGGCCGAGCGCCCCGGCGCCGTCTTCGTGGCCGACGGCTCTATCTGGGACGTCCCCTGTGACGTCGCCCTGCCCTGTGCGACCCAGAATGAGCTGCCCCTGTCCGGCGTCGAGACCCTCATCAAGAACGGCGTCCAGCTGGTCGCCGAGGGCGCGAACATGCCCACGACCCCCGAGGCGATCGAAGCCCTGCAGGCTGCCGGCGTTGCCTACGCCCCCGGCAAGGCCTCCAACGCGGGTGGCGTGGCCACCTCCGGCCTCGAGATGCAGCAGAACTCCGGCCGCACCCAGTGGGCCTTCGAGGAGACCGACGCGAAGCTTCACCAGATCATGGTCGACATCCATGCGACCACCGTCGCCACCGCCGAGGAATACGGCGTCGCGGGCGACTACGTGGCGGGTGCGAACCTGGCGGGCTTCCGCAAGGTGGCCGACGCGATGATCGCGATGGGTCTCATCTGATCCGCTCTCTTTCGGTGCCCCGGCGTCCTGTGTGGCGTCGGGGCACCGTCGTGTCTGAGGTCGGTGGGGGAGTAAGGCCCGCCACCGTCGCCCATTAGCGTTCCTGGTTGGGCGTTCAATCCGCTACCCTGGGTGCGTGGCCATTGAATTTTCTGAAGAGATCCCGTCCCTGCGCACCACGATGGAGAACATCATCGCGGTCGTGCAGCCGGACAAGCTGCGCGAGCAGATCGCCGAGCTGAACGAGAAGGCGGCCGCGCCCGACCTGTGGGACGACCCGAGCGCCGCCCAGGCCGTGACGAGCGCACTCAGCCACCGCCAGAGCGAGCTGGATCGCATTACGCAGATGAGCGAGCGCATCGACGACCTGGAGGCCATGGTGGACATGGCCGCCGAGGACCCGGATGAGGGCGCTGACATCCTCGCCGAGGCCGAAGCCGATCTGGAGAAGCTCCGCAAGGACCTGGGCGACCTGGAGATCCGCACGCTGCTGGACGGCGAGTATGACGAGCGCAACGCCGTCATCACGATCCGAAGCGGCGCGGGCGGCGTGGACGCCGCTGACTTCGCCGAGATCCTTCTGCGCATGTACCTGCGCTGGGCGGAGCGTCACGGCTACCCGACGAAGGTCATGGACACCTCCTACGCGGAAGAGGCTGGCCTGAAGTCGGCGACCTTCGAGGTTCAGGCGCCCTACGCCTACGGCACGCTGAGCGTCGAGGCCGGCACCCACCGCCTCGTGCGCATCAGCCCCTTCGATAACCAGGGCCGCCGCCAGACGTCTTTCGCGGCCGTCGAGGTCATCCCCCTGATCGAGACCACGGACCACATCGAGATTCCCGAGTCCGAGCTGAAGGTGGACGTCTTCCGTTCCTCGGGCCCCGGCGGTCAGTCCGTGAATACGACCGACTCGGCCGTGCGCATGACCCACATCCCCACGGGCATCGTCGTGTCCATGCAGGATGAGAAGTCCCAGATCCAGAACCGTGCGGCCGCCCTGCGAGTCCTGCAGTCCCGCCTCCTCGTGCTGCGTCACGAGGAAGAGCAGGCGAAGAAGAAGGAGCTCGCCGGCGACGTCAAGGCGTCGTGGGGCGATCAGATGCGCTCCTACGTGCTCCAGCCGTATCAGATGGTCAAGGACCTGCGCACCGAGTACGAGTCCGGCAACCCCCAGTCCGTCTTCGATGGCGACATCGACGGCTTCATCAACGCCGGTATTCGCTGGCGCAAGAACGAGCAGAAGGCCGCTCAGGACTGAGCGACGCCCATACGCACTACCCGGCCCTGGCCTCGTCGATTCATGAACGAGGCCGGGGCCGCGCGCATGTCCATGCCCGCCCGGGCGGAGGGCTGAGCGCCACACCGCCTGTTTTCCGCGTGTCGCAGCCGGGTCGTGACCCGATCGTTACCTAATCTGACAGGGACTATTGACCCCGATCGGACGGTCCCATGATTCGTTTTGATGATGTCACCATGGTGTACACGCCAGGTGCCCAGCCCGCGCTGGATCACGTCTCGCTGGAGGTGGAACGCGAAGAATTCGTGTTCCTCGTCGGCAAGTCGGGTTCCGGCAAGTCCACGTTCCTACAGCTCGTCATGCGCGAAATGAAGGCGACCAGCGGCAAGGTGTGGGTGCTCGGCAAGGACGTGTCCAAGCTGTCCACGTGGGCGGTTCCGAAGCTGCGCCGTCAGATCGGCACGGTCTTCCAGGACTTCCGACTGCTGCCCTCCAAGACCGTGTACGAGAACGTCGCGCTGGCCATGCAGGTCATCGGCAAGCCTCGCCACGCGATCGAGACGTCCGTTCCGGACGCCCTCGAGCTGGTGGGCCTGTCCGGCAAGGAATCGCGCCTGCCGCACGAGCTGTCCGGTGGTGAGGAGCAGCGCGTCGCGATCGCGCGCGCCATGGTGAACCGTCCCGAGCTGCTGCTCGCGGACGAGCCCACCGGCAACCTGGATCCGGAGACGTCGCTGGGCATCATGCGCCTCCTGGACCGAATCAACCGCACGGGAACGACCGTCGTCATGGCTACCCACGACGCGGACATCGTCAACCAGATGCGTAAGCGAGTCATCGAGCTTGAGGCCGGCGACGTCATCCGCGACCAGAACCGCGGCGTCTACGGGGCCGGGAGGTAAGACCAGTGAAGCTTCGTTTTATTCTGTCCGAGGTCGGCAAGGGCCTGTCGCGTAACCGCGCGATGAGCGTCGCCGTCATCCTCGTGACCTTCGTGTCCCTCCTCTTCGTGGGCATCGCGGGCCTGACTCAGATGCAGGTGTCCAAGATGAAGTCGGAGTGGTACGACAAGATCGAGGTCACGATCTACATGTGCGCGATCAACGACGCGGCCGCGAACTGCAACGCGACCGAGGCGAGTGACGCGCAGATCGATGCGGTGCGCCAGAAGCTGGCGTCCGCCGAGATGACCCCGTACGTGGCCAACGTCTACGAGGAGACGAAGGAAGAAGCCTACGAGAACTTCAAGCGTCTCAACGGCAACGATGCGCTGACGCAGTGGACCACGCCGGACATGCTGCAGTTCGCGTTCCGCATCAAGCTGGTTAACCCCGAGCAGTACTCGGTGGTCAAGGAGGAGTTCTCCGGGACCGCGGGTGTGTCCGAGGTGCGCGACCAGCGTGAGGTCGTCGAACCCCTGTTCCGCGTGCTGGGTGCCGCCCGCACGGCTGCCCTGGGTCTCGGCGCGATCATGGTCGTCGCGGCGATCCTGCTGATTTCGACGACGATCCGCCTGAGCGCGATGAGCCGTGAGCAGGAAACCCAGATCATGCGTTACGTGGGTGCCTCGAACCTGTTTATCCAGGCTCCCTTCATGATTGAGGGTGCGCTGGCCGCGCTGGTGGGTGCTGGCTTCGCGATCGCTTCACTGTTCGCGGGCGTTCACTTCGTCGTTCAGGGCTGGATGGCCCCGTCCTTCCGCTGGACGAACTTTATCGGCATGGGCGAGGTGGCGATCATGACGCCGATCCTCGTCCTGGCGGCGGTCGCGCTGGCGGTTATTGCGTCGGCGTTCTCGCTCGCGAAGTACACGAAGGCGTAAGTCTCATGTCCCGTTTCCCGCATCGTCCCGGCCGTCGCGCGCTGCGCCTCGGCGCGCTGGCCCTGGCGGTCGCGTCCTTCGCGGCGATGAGCCAGGCGCTGCCCGCTCGCGCCGACGACGAGCGCGACGCTGCTGCGAATGCCGCCGCCGAGGCCGAAGCAACGGTCAACGCCCTGCAGTCGCAGCTTGAGGGCATCGACGCGTCGTTGGCTCAGGTCTTCATCGACCTGCAGGCCCTCAACGGGCAGATCCCGGTGGCCCAGGCCGCCTACGAGACCGCGACCGCGACCTACGACGCGAAGTCGCGCGAGCACGCGACGATCCTCGGTGAGCTGAGCGCCGCACAGGGCGAGCAGAACCGTATCGATCAGTCGCTCACCCAGGCGACCACGCAGGCCGACGACGCGCAGCGCGCGATCGCCGACCTCGTGCGTCGCAAGTACCGCGAGGGAAACGTCGACCCGGTCGCCGTGGCCCTGACGGCGGGCGGCACGGAGTCGATCACCGACCGTGCGGCCGCGGCCGACATGGCGCTGCGCACGGAGAGCCAGACGATGACGGCGGCGCTGGACGTGTCCTCGTCCCAGCGCACGCAGGCCACACGCCAGAACGCGATCACCGACCGCATCGCCGACCTCGAGGAGAAGGCCGCGCAGGCCGAAGCCGAGGCGAAGGTCGCGAAGAACGAGGCCGACGCCAAGCTCACGGAGCTCAACAGCCTCAAGGAACAGGCTCAGGCCAAGCAGGCCGAATGGGACGCCCAGAAGGGCAAGGTCGAGGCCTCGCTGAGTCAGGCGGAAGCCGATTACCAGGCGCGCAGCGCGGAGCTGGCGGCCATCGACGCTGCCAACCGCGCGTCGGGTGCCTCCTACGTGTCGGCCTCGGGCTTCCGTAACCCCCTCGACATCCCGATCGTCGTGACCTCCCCCTTCGGCATGCGCTACCACCCGGTGCTGGGCGTCATGAAGGGCCACTCGGGCACCGACATGGCCGCGGACTGTGGCACGATCATCCGCGCCGTGGCCTCGGGCTACGTGAACGCCGTGTCCGCCGACGTGTCGGCAGGCAACTACGTGGATATCAACCACGGCCTCGTCGGCGGCAACTCCGTCATCACCGAATACCTGCACATGCAGGCCCAGTACGTGTCCCCCGGCCAGTACGTGAACGCGGGCGACGCCCTGGGCGAGGTCGGCTCGACCGGCTACGCGACCGGCTGCCACCTGCATTTTGGTGTTCTTCAGAACGGAAGCTATGTTGAACCGATGGATTATTTGTAATCCGCGTTAGGATGGACCCTCGTAGCGATTTCGCTGCGGGGGTCTTTCCGCATGAGCGCGGAAACCGAGTCTGAAAGGAGGCAGCATGCCCAAGGAATGGAAGAAGCCCAAGCCCACGGAGGGGCAGCGCGCCAAGGCTGCCTCCGACGCGAAGAAGACGATCGCCCGTAATAAGAAGGCGCGCCACGACTACACGATCGAGGACACCTGGGAGGCCGGTCTGGCCCTCATGGGCACCGAGGTGAAGGCGCTGCGCATGGGCCGCGCGTCCCTCGTGGACGCCTGGGTCGAGATCAACGGGGGAGAGGCCTGGCTCTACGGCGCCAACATCCCCCTGTACTCGCAGGGCTCGTGGACGAACCACGCGCCCACGCGCAAGCGCAAGCTGCTGCTCCACCGCGCGGAAATCGACCGCATGCAGGACCGCGTGGCCGCGAAGGGCTACACGATCGTGCCCCTGGAGCTGTACTTCATCGGTGGCCGCGTCAAGGTTGAAATCGCTCTGGCCAAGGGCAAGCAGGAATGGGATAAGCGTCAGGCACTGCGTGAAAAGCAGGACCAGCGCGAGGCCGAACGTGCAATGCGTCGCTACGTGAAGCAGGCCCGCCGATAGGGGAAAGAAGGCGACCCTGTGCGAGGTTCTGTCAGGATTTTTCGTCGTGATCTTCTGAGGCTGGTGCGTGTTCCGGCCGCATGGATTGTCATCATCGGTATGGCGTTCGTGCCCGCGCTCTACGCGTGGTTCAACATCGTCGGATTCTGGGATCCGTACTCGCAGACCTCCCACATTCGCGTCGCCGTCGCGAACGAGGACGAGGGCGCGACCAAGGATCAGATCGGCACCGTGAACGTCGGTGCGATGCTCGAGACCCAGCTCAAGCAGAACGATCAGCTGGGCTGGCACTTCGTGAGCGCCGACGAGGCGCGCGCCGAGGTGGAACGCGGCGACTCCTACGCGGCCTTCATTATCCCGGCGTCGTTTTCGCGCGACCTGACGGGCATCGTTGATGGCACGTACGTCAAGCCGAATATCCAGTATTACGTCAACGAGAAGAACAACGCGGTGGCCCCCAAGATCACGGGGGCGGGCGCGACGGCTCTGGACCGCCAGATCAACTCCGCGTTCGTCTCGACGGTGGCGAAGGTGCTGTCGGAGAAGGCGTCCGAGGCCGGGGTGAGCATCGCGAACAACGCTGACCAGAAGCGTTCGGAGGTTTCTACATCGGTGTCCGAGGCCTCGGCCAAGCTCGGAAGCGCCTCGCAGACCCTGGAGGGCATGGGGGGCAAGATCGACGCGGCGAAGGCCTCGGTGGCCTCGGCTCGCACGACCCTCAGCGAGCTGGACTCTGCGGTCTCGGAGCTGTCGACGTCCCTGGACCAGGCGGACCAGCTGGTGAGCGACTCGCGCACGTCGCTGGCGTCCTTCTCGAGCCAGATGGGTGGGGCCCTCGACGGCCTGTCCTCGAACGCGGCGAGCGCCCTGGCGGGCGTGTCCACGAATGCGGGAACCCTCGACGGCGCTGTGCAGGGCGCCTCCGGGCGCGTGGGTGGCCTGCTCACCGAGGGAACGTCGATCAATGACTCGGTGGGTGAGGTGCTCGCGGAGCTGGACGCCCTGGGGATCGGGAACCTGCCCGCGGCGGGCACTGCGCTGACCGACCTGACGAACCAGAACGCGGCGCTGTCGACGGCCCTGGGCAGCCTGACGACCCTCAACTCCGACCTGTCGGCCACGTCCACCTCGATTTCGAACGCGCTGACGTCAGCTTCCGACGCATCCGCGGCTGTGTCGGCCTCGGTGACGAACGCCCGCAGTGGCGTGTCTGCCCAGCTGCCTGCGATTTCCTCGGCGCTCGATGACTTCTCGAGCGCGTCCTCGTCGATGCGTGGCTCGCTGGACACGCTGCGCAGTCAGCGTGAGCAGGTGTCGGGCCTGCTCGACCAGCTCGATTCCCTCTTGGACGGGGCGAAGACTGCGACCCAGACGAGCGCGACGAACGTCGCCGCGATCAAGACCGACCTCGACTCGGTGGCGACGGACATTTCGTCGCTGTCCTCCTCGAACACGCTGCGCGACCTCGCGGACTCCCTCGGGGTCAACGCCGAATCGATCGCCTCCTTCATGGCCTCGCCGACGCAGATCGAGACGAAGGCCGTGTACCCCGTGGCCGCCTACGGTTCGGCGATGGCCCCGCTGTTCACGAACCTGGCCCTGTGGATTGGCGCGTTCTCGCTCGTCCTCCTCCTCAAGCTCGATGTGGATGAGGAGGGCATCGGCCCCACGTCCTCTGTCGCCAAGTACATGGGCCGGTGGATGCTTCTCGCCTTCTTCGGGCTCATTCAGGGGCTCGTTGTGTCGATCGGCGACCTGATTATCGGCGTGCAGACGGTGTCGCGTCCCGCGTTCGTGGGGACGGCGATGATCATCTCGCTGGTGTTTGTGTCGATCGTCTACATGCTCTCCACGTGCTTCCAGCACATCGGCAAGGGCCTGTGCGTCATCATCATGGTCATGCAGATTCCCGGGTCTGCCGGCCTGTATCCGATCGAGATGCTGCCGTCCTTCTTCCGCTTCCTGCACCCGCTGTTCCCCTTCACCTATGGCATTAATGCGCTGCGTGAAGTCGTCGGGGGATTCTACGGGCACACGTTCCTGTCGTGCCTGGCAGTTCTCGGCGCCGAGGCGCTGGTCGCCTTTGTGATCGGCCTCGCGCTGCGCCCGTTCTTGGTGAACTTGAACGCGATGATCACGCGAGACCTGGCGTCCTCCGGGCTCTTCCTGGCCGAGGCCACGCGCGTTCCTTCGAACCGCTATCGCCTGACGCAGATCGTGGCGGCCCTGGCCGACCACGACGGCTTCCAGCGCTCGGTGAGCGGCCGTGCCGCGCGTTTCGAGCGTCGTTACCCGCGGATCCGCCGCGTGGCGATCATTCTTGGGGTTATCGTGCCGGTGGCGCTCGCCGTCCTGTCGGTCGCGAACGTCGCGGAGGTGCCGATCGTGCTGGGCGCCTGGATCGTGTGGGTTCTCCTCGTGATTACCTTCCTGATCGGCCTGGAGTACCTGCGCGAGGCCTTGGCGCGTCAGCAGCTCCTCGGCGCCATGGACGAGCAGGACGTGCGTTCCCTGCTCACCCGCCGTGTGCAGGGCGCGCGATCGCGTCTCGCGCTTGGCGCGGCCGCCGTGGGCGCGTCGATCTCGTCGGCGATCGCCTCAACCGTGGGTGAGCGCGGGGGAGAGGACGCGGACGAGGCCGACCCCGGCCTCGTCGATGAGGACGGCGCGGGCGACGCGTCGGAGGCGGCGAAGGGAGAGCAGCAGTGAGGACCATCTGGGCTATCTACCGCGCCGACCTGCGCCGCGCGCATCGCTCTCTGATCGCGAGCGTCGTTGTCTTCGGACTGGTTGTCATTCCGTCGCTGTTCACATGGTTCAACGTGGCGGCGTCGTGGGACCCGTTCGGCAACACGAAGAGCCTGCGCATCGCGATCGCGAACACGGACGCGGGCTACAAGTCGGACCTTGTGCCGCTGCGCATCAACATCGGCGATTCCGTGGTCTCCGCGCTGCGTAAGAACGACAACTTCGACTGGGTCATCGACTCCGAGGACGCGGCCATCGAGGGGACGCGCTCGGGCGAGTACTACGCGGCCATCGTCATTCCGTCGGACTTTTCGCGCGAGATGCTCACCTTCTTCGACGGGGGAGCATCCTCCGCGCCGATGACCTACTACGTCAACGAGAAGAAGAACGGCATCTCGCCGAAGATCGCCGGGCAGGGCGCCGAGGCCGTGAGTGCCCAGGTGAACCAGATCTTCGTGCAGACGCTCTCCGAGGTCGCCCTCGATACGGCAACGTCGGTCGGGAGTGCGCTGTCGTCGCCCACAGCCGTCAATACGGTGACGGCGCTCGATAATCGCGTGCAGACGGTCGCCTCGCGCCTGCGCACGGCGGCGGATAGCGCGGACGCGTACGCGTCGCTCGTGGGTTCCTCGGTGACGCTCATCGACTCGACGGCCACGCTCGTGGACGGGCTGGGGAGCGCGAAGGGCTCCGCGCAGTCCGCGGTCTCGAGTGCTCAGGCGGGGGCCAGCGGCCTCGGATCTGCTGCGTCGGCGGCGGTCTCCTCGGTGTCCGACGCGATCTCCTCGTCCAAGTCCTCGCTGTCCTCCCTGTCGAGTGCCGTCGAGAGCGTGTACGCGAACGGCTCGACGAGCGCATCGGACGCGGCCTCAACGCTGCGTTCCCAGGCCTCCGTGCTGGACACGCAGGCCGCCAGCTTCGGGTCGATCAAGTCGACGCTCGCGGCGCTGCCGGGCTCGCCCGTCTCCCAGTCCTCGCTGGACCGCCTGCAGGCGGCCTCCGACCGGCTGACCGAGGTTGCGAATGGGCTGCGCGCCGCCGCCTCCGAGCTGGACTCCAAGGTCGCGTATGCCGAAGCTGGGCGCGCGAGCGTGAACGGCCTGATCGCCCAGGCGCGCTCCGCGGTCGACGGGCTGTCCTCCGACTACGAGAATAACCTGCGACCCCAGCTTGAATCGCTGGCCTCCACCCTGGCCTCGGCCCAGTCGTCCCTGAGCGCCGCGCGCACGTCCCTGGAGGGCGCGACCTCCACGGCCTCGAACGGCAGCGGGAGCGCCCGCGAGGGCCTGACCCAGCTGCGCGATAACCTGACCGGCGCGGCCGCGAGCCTGCGCGAGGCTGCGGGTAAGCTCGACTCCCTGCACTCCTCAATCAGTGAGGCGCTTGCCAGTGGTGACCTGACGACGCTGGGAACGATCATCGGGAATAATCCCGAGGCCCTGGCTGCAGCCATCGCGGCCCCCGTCGGCGTGGAGAAGACTCCCGTCTACCCGGTCGCGAACTTCGGCTCCCAGATGGCACCGCTGTACACGATCTTGGCGCTGTGGGTTGGCTCTATCCTGATGGTCGTGTCGCTGCGCTCGGACGTCACGGACTCCAACGTTGCCGACGGCCTACCCGAGGGTGACCCGCTGCGCGCGAGGCTCACTGCCAAGCCCGTCGGCCTGACGGCCGGCTACCTGGGGCGCTACCTGATCTTCGGGACGATCGCGCTCGCCCAGGCGACCCTGGTGGGGCTCGGCGACCTGTACTTCTTGAAGGTCCAGCACGCTTACCCGCTGCAGTTCATGGGCACCCTGTGGCTGACGGCCGTCGTGTTCTCTTTCCTGCTGTACACGCTCATTGCGACGTTCGGGAACGCGGGTAAGGCCCTGGGCGTGCTGCTCCTGGTCCTGCAGATTTCGGGCGCCGGGGGAGCGTTCCCGCTGGCGATCCTGCCGTCCTTCTTCTCGTCGATTTCGCCGTTCCTGCCGGCCACGCACGCAATCACGGCCCTGCGCGCGTCGATCGCGGGGTATGCGGGGCACGAGTACGCGGACGCCATGTGGTTCCTCGCCTCCTTCATCCTGTTCGCCGCGTTCCTGGGGCTGGCGCTGCGCCCGCTGCTGGTGCGCAAGAACCGCCGCATGGTGGAAAAGCTGGAGTCCACGAAGCTGCTCTGAGGCGTCGGTTTTTCCCTTGACGGGCGTGGGCTGCGGGCGTAAACTGATGTGTCCGACGGTCTGCGGTAACGCTGGGCGTCGGGGAGTTGAAAACTCAAGAGGGGATGATCGGTTTCGACAGTGGTCGTCGATCGAAGTGAAGCGAGCCGAGAATGTACGCTCAACTCGTTAACGATGCGTGCAAACCAATAGGTGCCGAACAGAATCGCACCGACTACGTTCTCGCTGCCTGATATCGCAGCCTGAACCTTTAGTCCGTCAGCCCGGGAGTTGCTTCCGGCCCGGTGTCTGGCGTCGTCTAGGGAGCCACTGGGAGTCGCCCATGTTGGTGGGGCGCCTCCGACACTTAATCAACTGAGCCTATCCAGCGGTGTGTCTACGCAATGCTGGGGGCTGAGAAATAAAACCGTAGACTGCGCTCGGAGAAGAATTCGGGGCCGGCCATTGGACGGGGGTTCGATTCCCCCCATCTCCACAACAAAAACCGCATGATTCTGCGGTAAATCGGGACATGCTTTGGTGCGTGACACGCGTGCGTGACACACACCGAGGTATGTCCCTTCTTTATGCTCTGTACTACTAGCCCGGTGCCACGTATGTGTCAATAGCTCCCTAAGTCGAAGTGGGTGGTGTGGATACACCACAACCTTGTGTCGAAGGGCTATGGTTAGGAGAGAACGTGATGACGACCGATAAGACTGTGTTGGTTACTTCAAAGAAGAAACGCGTGCTCGGCAGCTGAACGTTAAACGGCTTGAGCCTGAAGGGCTCAGCTGGCCTGAATACAAGCGGAAACCTGGAAGGATATGGCTGTGGCTTACAGTAAGAAGGAACTACGTGAGTTCGCTGAGCGCTGGCACGGCAGGGGCTATGAAAAAGGTGAAACGCAGCAGTTCTGGCTGCAGGCTCTTCGCGCCATCGGATATCCGCATGTTGATGATGTGTTATTTGAATATCACCTCCCCTCTGGCGGGTTTGCAGATGTGTGGATTCCGGACGCAGATGTGCTCATCGAGCAGAAGTCTTTTGGAGTCAGTCTCGACGACTATGAGGTTAGGCAAAAGAAGAAGAAAACGCCTCTCATGCAGGCGCTGGACTATGTCGAGGAACTTCCTAGGCCGAAACAGCCTCGCTTCGTCGTTACTTGCAACTTTGGCATCTTCCGTGTCTACGACCGAGACAAGTGGAGTAAGAGCCAGCTAGAGGATAATGCTTTTGAGTTCACGCTGGATGAGCTTGCTGAACATCCCGAGTACATGGGTTTTATAACGGACCCGGGCAATAGTCGCCTTGAAAAAGAAAAGCAAGTTTCAATTAAGGCTGGTGAGCTCATTGGAGAGCTCTATGACATGATGCGCGAAGGGTATATCGACCCTGATAGTGAAGAGTCAATGCATGCATTGAATGTGTTGTGTGTACGTCTCGTCTTCTGCCTCTACTGCGAAGATGCTGACTTGTTTGAAAAAGATTCCTTCTATAACTACCTTAAGGATGTTCCCGCAAGTCAATTCCGTGTGGCACTGCGGAGACTGTTCGTTGCCTTGGATACGGACCTTAAGAAGCGGGATCCCTATGATGCGGATGTGAAGATATTTCCGTATGTCAACGGTGGATTGTTTAGAGAAGATACTGAAATTCCAAACTTTACGGACGAGGCCAAGCAGTTCCTATTGGAAAAGGTCGCTCGTCCGGTGAACTGGTCTCAAATTTCACCGACGATCTTCGGTGGTATTTTTGAGAGCACGTTGAATCCGGAAACGCGGCGTTCTGCTGGAATGCACTATACGTCACCAGAGAATATTCATAAGGTAATTGATCCGCTGTTTCTTGATGGACTCAAGGCGGAGTTTGCTCGCATCCGAGATGAGGAAGGGACGACTCCTCGTAAGAAGAAGAATGCTCTCGCTCGGTTCCATGCGAAGCTCTGCGGTCTTAAATTTTTTGACCCCGCGTGTGGTAGTGGAAATTTTCTTACTGAGACATACATCTGCTTGCGAAAGCTTGAGGACTCTGTTCTGAATGAGTTGCGTCAAGGGCAGACGGAATTGGGATTTAGTGAGGATGAAAGTGGGGGGCGTCGCGTTAGTCTAAATCAATTCTATGGAATTGAAATCAACGATTTCGCTGTCAAGGTTGCCGAATCGGCGCTATGGATCAGTCGTCTCAAAGCCAATGGTGAGAACCTCATGTTCTATGAGGTTGGAGATGATGATTTTCCGTTGAATGAGTCTGCTCGCATTGTTGAAGGTAATGCGTTGAAGCTTGACTGGAATAATGTCTTACCTGCAAGCCTTTGTAGCTTTGTTATGGGCAATCCTCCTTTCTATGGGGGTATGTTTATGACTGTCGATCAAAAGAAAGAGATGAAAGAGGTCTTTCGTGGTCTCAAGGGGGTCGGGGAGCTTGATTATGTTACTGCATGGTATGTGAAGAGCGCTGAGTATGTGAAGGGGTATCCTATTCGGTGTTGTTTCGTTTCAACGAACTCGATTTGTCAAGGGCTTGCTGTTGGTGTCTTTTGGCGATACTTTAAGGAAAGTCTCGGCTGTGAGATTGAGTATGCTTATAAAACGTTTGTGTGGGGTAATGAGGCGTCGGCCCAGGCGCGTGTTCATGTTGTGATTATTGGATTTGTTGATAGGCGTTTTGTTAACAAGGTAAGGTGGCTGTGTACTTCTCGCGGTGATGTTGTTCATTGTGAGCGTATAAATGGCTACTTAATGCCTTCTGCTGATGTTTATGTAACAGAGGTTTCCAGCCCTTTAAGTGATGTCCCGCCCATTCGTTTCGGCTCAATGCCTAGAGCCAAGGGATTCACGCTGTCTGCAGAGGATAGAGAGCGGTTTGTTGCTGAGAATTCGTTGTGTGAACAGTGGATTCGACCATATTGGGGTGCGGATGAGTTTCTTAATCGTAAAGAGCGGTATTGTCTTTGGCTGCTTGATGCAAATGAAGATGAGATTGCGCAATGTCCTTTGGTGGTTGAGCGTATTAATCGTGTGCGCGAAGAGCGTCTTGCTAGTAAGGCTCCGTCTACTCGCAAGTTTGCAGAGACCCCGATGTTGTTTGCGCAAATTGCGCAACCAGTGGGCGATGGCGACTATCTTTTGATACCTCGTCTCTCGTCAGAAAAGCGGTCTTATATTCCAATTGGATTCGTCGGTAATGACGTTATTGCTTCCGATCTGGCCTATCTCGTTCCTTCTGCATCCGTCTATCACTTCGGTGTGCTCTCGTCGCAGTTTCATAATGTGTGGGTTCGCATGGTTGCGGGACGGTTTAAGAGCGACTATCGGTACGCGAAAGACCTTGTGTACAACACGTTCATTTGGCCGACTGTGTCCCAACCATCTCGCGGGGAGATTGGAGCCTGTGCTCAGGAGATTTTGGATGTGCGTGCACGCCATCGCGCTCAACGGATTGGTGACCTTTATAAGCGAGATCATATGCCGGATGATTTGTTGGCTGCCCATATGGCTTTGGACGCTGCAGTTGAAAGGGCATACGGTGTGGATTTTGCTGGGGATGAGGATAAGATCATTGCTCACTTGTTCAAACTTTACGAGGCAGCTACTGCGGATGAGTAGGCGTCGGTTACGTTATTGCTTGAGCTTTCGTGACGATGGTGGGGTTGATCGTTTCGCCTGAGCTGATGAAGATTTCTTGCGTTTTGGTTATCGACACCCTATTTGCAGGACTGGGTGAAAGTGAGCCTATTGGTTTGTAAGCATCATCGGTTGTGTCAGGGTTCTAAAGTCCCGATGCGGATGTTGTTGATCAGCTCGTGCTTTGTTTGAACTCCGGCTTTGCAGCTTATCGAAGCGTTGGTAACCCCGTGGCAACTCGTGTTTTCAGCTTCTCTGACGGGTATCATCGAAACAGTCGAAGAAGACCCGTCCTCGAGCCAGAAAGTGAGCCGCACATGCGAGTTGTAGTCGTCGGAGGAGTCGCCGGAGGCATGAGCGCGGCCGCGCGCCTGCGCAGGCGCGACGAGGGCGCCGAGATCATCGTGCTGGAGCGCAGTAAGTACGTGTCCTTCGCGAACTGCGGGCTCCCGTACTACGTCGGCGGCGAGATCGAAGACCCCGCCAAGCTCCTCCTCCACACCCCGCAAACCCTCAAGGCGGCGCTCAACCTCGACGTGCGCATCAACTCCGAGGTCACGGCGATTGAGCCCGGTGCGCACACCGTCCAGGTCACCAACACGGAGACCGGCGAGGCCTACGCGCTCACCTACGACCACCTGATCCTCTCCCCGGGAGCCCTCGCGAGCCGGCCCCCGATTGACGGCCTCGACTCCCCGCGTGTGCACACCCTGCGCACGGTCGACGACGCCCTCGCCCTGCGCGAGGCCTCGGGCACGCGCGCCGTCGTCCTCGGCGCCGGGTTCATCGGCATCGAGGCCACCGAAGCCCTCGCACAGCGAGGCTTCGAGACCCACCTCGTCGAGTGTGCCGAGCACGTCCTGCCGTCCCTCGAAGTCGAGATGGCCACGCTGGTCACCCGCGAGCTGCGCGCCCTCGGCGTGTGCGTCCATGCAGGCGTCGCCGCCCAGTCCATCACCCACGGCGACGACCACGACTCCGTGACGCTGTCCGACGGTACCGTTCTGACCGCCGACGTCATCGTCCTGTCGACTGGCGTTCGCCCCGACACCGCCTTCGCCGAGGCCGCGGGCATCGAGACCAGCCGCGGCTACATCCTCGTCGACGAGCATGGGTGCACCAGCGCCGATGACGTCTACGCGGTCGGTGATGGCACGGTCGGCCGCATCCACGACCGCCCCGTCGCCCTGGCTGGACCCGCGAACCGCGGGGGACGCCTCGTCGCCGACGCGATCGCCGACGCCGAACGCGGCGAGGCCGCCGCGCGCCCAATCCCGAGCCCCCAGGGCACCGCGATCGTTCGGATCGGGAGCCTCACCGCCGCCATGACCGGCGCTAACCGCCAGGCCCTCGACGCCTCGGGCGCGGAGTACTTCACGGTGCACACGCACGCCAACCAGCACGCCGGCTATTTCCCCGGCGCCCAGCCCGTGCACATCCTCATGCACGTGGGTATCAGCGGGCAGATTCTGGGCGCGCAAGCCGTGGGTGCCGACGGCGTGGACCGCCGCATCGACGTCATTGCCACCGCCATGCGGGCCGGCCTGAAGGCGACGGACCTCATCGATCTGGACCTCGCCTACGCGCCGCCCTATGGCCAGGCCAAGGACCCCGTCAACCAGACCGGCATGGTCGCCCACAATGTGCTGACCGGCGAGCTCGTCCTCACCGGCCCCGAGGCCCTCACCGAGGACATGCCGGTCCTCGACGTGCGCACCGTGGGGGAGTACGCGGCCGGGCACATACCGAACTCCCTCAACATTCCCCACACCCAGCTGCGCGACCGCCTCGATGAGGTTCAGGCTTGGGTCGACGAGAGCGTCGGCGACCAGCCCTTCGTCGTCATGTGCGCCGCGGGCGTGCGCTCCTGGATCGGCTACCGCATCGTGCGCCACGCGGGCTTCAACGTGACCATGCTGTCGGGCGGCATTCAGACGCTACGGGCGTGGCTCGGAGAGAAGGCCGATTCTGTGCTGGTGAAGGAGGAGGGATAAACCGGAGGATTTCGGTCCCGAAACGATCCCGCGTCACAGTTCGAAGCAGTAGAATTTCTTGTCAATACCGAGAACATGGCGATCAACAATTCTGAGCGTTCGTTCCTCCGATTGGCCTCATGCGACGGCGCAACCGGCCTGAGGAGGGCGGAAGCTCGCAACACCATGACGCGGATCCGCTGACGAATTCGCGGCGCAACAACAAAGGAGGCAATCATGTGTCGACCCACCACCTGCGAGGTATGCGGAAAGACCACCTGGAAGGGCTGCGGCAAGCACATTGACTCGGTGAAAGAACAGGTGCCCCCGGATCAGTGGTGCGATAAGGACCATACTGACGAGGAGTATGCCAACGCTGAGAAGAAGAGCGGCTTCTTCGGCAGCTTCTGCAGGTAGCCTATACCCCGCTGCCGGCGTCGCGAGCACTGCGACGCCGGGTTGTTCGCACCCCTTTTGAGGCCCACACAGATGATGTGTCAAGGAGCTTTTTTCTTCATGTGACGCGGGTATTATTGAGTCATGAGGTGGACGACAAAATCAACGTGGATTCGTATCGCCGTGCTGTTCGGCATCTACCTGCTGGTGCCGGCGGCGTGGTTTAGTCTCTCGCGCGTCTCGGACTCGATGGAGATCGTGAAGAGCCTCGTGTTCCTGATCCTGCTCGCGATCCTGCCGATCCTCGCGATGGCCTTCGGCGCGTGGGACGGCGTGAAGGATGGCTTCAGCCTCCTGTGGTTGCTCGCGCCCTTCGTGTGTTTCCTGGCGCCGATGTACCTGTTCCTCAACGACAGTGCCCTCATCTACGGGGTGGGCTACAGCATCCTTGGATTCGGGGCCCATTGCGTCGGTGCCTTCATCCATGCGCGTTCCTCGCGGCGGATGTAGGTGCGCAACAGGCCGATTCGTGAGTTGGACGCGACTATGCGGATAGGTTACGAACATGCGGATAGGTTATGACGATGCGGATAGCTTATTAACCTATCCGCAAGCGAATAACCTATCCGTATCCGCATAACCTATCCGCATGTGCCCGCGCGGATCTGTCCCCGTGCGCAGAACCCCGTGTCACCCCGGTGCCGCCTTTTCGGGCGTAGCATTCCCGTTCTCGCGGCGGCACAAGGCTCGCGCAACGTACCGACGCACGGACGTGCTGACATGTTCTGGGATCGGGGCGCACCGCTCTACGACTTCTTCGACAACACGTTCAACTGAGCCGCCTACGACGGTGTGGGTGAGGCGGTCGCGCGCATCATCCGCCCTGACGACCGCGTCTTCGAATGTGCGTGCGTCACCGGCGCGATCAGCGCCGCCATTGCTCCGGTCTGCGCGCACCTCGGACTCAGAGCGCCGACCTATCGCGAACGCGCGAGAGAACAATAAGAGGGACTGATAGCAGGATGAGCTCACAGAGGAACGAAGCGACTCGTTTGTGAGGGATACATTTGCAACATGAGTGTGCAAGCTTGCGCAGTCTGAATAAGTGTGAAAGTATTTGTGGTTAATGGAAGTGAAAATTCTAACGAGTTTGAGTCTTTTTGCTTTCCTTGATCGTTGGGATGCTGTGTTGAGCGAGAAAGGGTCTCGTTATGGCTCGTAGGCCTGTCTTTGTACCTGAGTCTGACAAACCGTATGTTTCGGAACTATCTCTGGATTTTGAGTATTTTCCCGGATCTTCTATTCAGCAGAAGCAGCGTTCGGTTGCAAGTTTGCATGCGGCGTATGTGGATAGGTTTCCTTCGTCGCGCGTTCTGGAGGTGTCGTCCAGGAGTAAAAGGGACATTGGAGTTCAGTTAAGCGCGTTTAATTTGATGATTGAGAGTCCGGAGCGTGGAAGTTACAGTGTTGAATGTGCTTTCCAGGCTTCAAAAGTCTTTCGGCATGGGGGTCCGTTTGTTGATCTTCTCAACGCCTCGAGTCGTGCGGCAAAAACAGATCGGCGATTGAGGAATAGTGGAGAGCTTGTTGGATTCAAGTATTTTGCAGATGAATTCCCGTTAGAGCCGAAGACGTACTTTTACGACTGGTTGTATGTGTCTGCGCTCTGTCGTGATGAAAAAATCGTTGAGCAGGTTATGACGTTCGATGCATTCACCGATATTGAGCATAATCCGGAGCGGGCGATCAACTGTCAGGCAAGGTCTGTGGCCAAAGTGGTGGGTCTTGCTCGGGCGGGGCTGCTGACAGATGCCTTGCAATCGCCTCAAGCGTTTCTGGAACTCGGGTATTAATAGGTTTTTGTTGCCCTGTCACTTTGTTCGACGGTGGAAGAATAATCTCATCTGGGATCGGGGTGCCGCAATCGCCTACGCGGATAGGTTACGAACATGCGGATAGGGTTCTGTTCCTGTGCACAGAACCCCTTTCCGCCCCGGCATCTCCCACGCAGGCGTATCATGTCCAGCAGCGCGAAGCAGCGTCGGCGTCGTGCGATGCATGGGAATACGGAGGTGTTCAGCATTGTTCTGGGATCGAGTTGCCCCGCTCTACGACCTCGCCGTCAACGCGCTCAACAGGAGGGTGTACGACGGGACGGGCGGTGCCGTTGCCAGGTTGATTCGCCCCGGTGACACCGTGCTCGAATGTGCGTGCGGAACGGGCGCGATTAGCGCTGCCATCGCCCCCGCATGCGCGCGTGTGGTCGCGACCGACTATTCCGAGGGGATGCTCAAGCAGGCACGCAAGAAGCTTGCGAAACACTCGAACGTCACCGTCGCGCAGGCGGATATCACCGACTTGCGCTACGCGGACGACTCGTTCGACGCCGTCGTGGCGGGCAACGTCATCCACTTGCTGCCTGAACCGCGCGACGCGCTCAAGGAGCTCAAGCGGGTCGTGCGCCCGGGTGGCACGATCATCGTGCCCACCTACGTGATTCCCAAGAAGCGGGCGCACACCATGTTCCTGAGTGTGATCTCCCGATTTGGCGTGCACTTCCAGGAGCACTTCGACCCGGTGTCCTACCGGGCGTTCTTTGAGCGTATGGGCTGCACGGGTGTCACCTACCGCGTCGTGCGAGGTCGAATTCCCTGCGTGATCGCCTCCTTCACGAACGATCAGTAGATGCCGAGCCCAGGGCGACGTTCCGCAGCATCGCCCCGTAGGCTTGCGCGTCGCGGCTCATGTGCTCGCAGTGCCCCGAGCCCGGCCAGATGCGCAGCTCGGCCTCCGGATAGAGTCGCGGGATCACGCGGCGCGCGAGCCGCAGGTCGGAGTCCTTCTCCCCATAGGCGAAGGTGCAGCGCCGCTGAATGTCAGGGGAGAGGGGCGGCAAGCTGACGCGCGAGCAGTCTCGCACGATCGCGCGGATGCTCTCCTCGCTCATCGCGGCAAAACTGGCGACCATCGAGCGCGCGGCCTGCTCGCCGTAGAGGCGCGCGAGCTTGAGTGCTCCGGCCTCGGGGTCGCGCACGGCCTTCCGGTGTTTCGCGACCATTACCCGGCTGAGAACGGCCCCGCCGACTCGGGCTACGGGACCGCCGGAGTAGAAGCTCACCCCCTCAATAAAGAGCTGATCGAACGCAAGGTCCGAGAATCGCAGCAGCTCGAACAGGACGACCCCGCCGAGCGACGCGCCAAATCCAAGAGACAGGCGACGTATACCGTGGGAGGCCAGCCACTCGTGGATCGCCGCCGCCTCGTCAGCCGCTGATACGTAGGGGGCCGAGGCCTCGTCCCCGTGGGCAGACAGGTCTGGCACGAGAAGCCGCAGGCTGGGACCCATGTGGTCGCAGAGCGTGGCTGTCATGCTCGAGGCCGAGGACAGCATCGGGTGAATGATGAGGACGGTGGGGGAGTTTTCCCCGCCGGGCTCGTAGACGTGCATCTTCATGGCATCGCCCCACAGAAGTCGCCGGGCGCGTCGCTGCGCCCCTGAACCTAGCTGACCCTCGGATGTTAGCATCCGTTCATTCAGAAATGCCCGGGGGCTATCTACTAGCTAGTGCCCTCCTGCTGGCTGCATGACTCGGCGAGAGTTGTTGCGTAACTTATCTTTCTGTGGCATTGTTGACCTGTGCAGCCCTCTGGTGCAATGTGGCCCAAATAGAGTGATTGATTAGGTAGTTGCCTAGTTTTCCATGTCGGTCCTGTGGTTGGGATTCTATTCAAGGCTGCTTTTCAGTGTTCTAAATACATGTCTGTCCATATTGCTTGACATAGCAAGGATATTGGCAGGTGTGGCTACTTGGAAGGAAGCAAAATATGTCGACGATCTACACGACGAGTGAGTGGAAAGGTCATGGCAAGCAGAACTACTTCTGGAATGAGTATCGCCTGGAGGGAGGGACGGTGACGAAATACAAGTGCAACAGGCATAAGTTCTTTGATGGTGATGAGAGTAATTGGGAAGAAAGCGAAACGGAGGTTGAGTCGTGGTCTGTTGATGATCCGTCCATGCCTGACTGGCTTCGAGAATATCTCTAGGAAGAAGAGGGTGCCTGGCATCCGTTCTAACCTGTGTGGAGTATGGAGGGGTAGGAGTGGGCGAGGGGACCAACTGAGCCAATCAGCTGTTGAGTGCCTACTAGCCTTCGCGCGGGATCGCGGGTAGTGTTGCCACGTTAGCCCCCTATGAAGGAGTGAATGATGCTTGTTGTGACGACCCCGACCGTTGAAGGTGCGCCGATCAAGCGATACATCGGCATGGTGTCGGGCGAGACCTTCGCCGGCGTGAACTTTTTTAAGGACTTCGGTGCGAGCCTGTCCAACATGTTCGGCGGCCGCGCCTCCCAGTACGAGGAAGAGATCGGCAACGCCTCCGCGACCGCCGTCAACGAAATGTGCGCACGCGCGCAGGCCATGGGTGCGAATGCGGTCGTCGGCGTGAAGGTTGACTACTTCACCGCCGGAACCGACAATGGCATGCTTGCCGCCATCGCGACGGGCACAGCTGTCATCCTCTGACAGTCGCCCGCGCGCCGCTCGGCACGCACAGAAAACCCCGCCAGGAGAGGCCCGTTCGAGGCCTCACTGGCGGGTTTGTCGATGCTGGCACCCTCCGAAGAAAATAAAGTGTAGCTATCGTTACTAAGGCTGTACTAAGAGAGGCAAGTTTACGCCGAAAGAGTGATCGGGTAAAGCCCCTGACGCATAGCGAGAAGAAAGCTGGATGGGCTTTGCAGTAAGGATAGGTAACCCTACCCTAGACGCTGGGTAATGCCGTAGTTACGGCCTGCCCGTGACCCAGTTGTCAACCAAGTGAGCCATAGATGTCCCATCGCACAACCCCGGCGCTGGTGCTGCTAACCGCGGGCGCCCTCGCCATGACCACCGTGACCGCCCCGGCGGCTTTCGCAGCTAACCCGCATGAGGAAAGCCAGTCGGGCACCCCCGCCCCCGCCTCGTCAATCGACGCCCAGTCCGGCGCCCCGCAGTCGGGGACAGACGACGAGGCCGGGGCCCCGAACCCGACCACCACCCCCGAGAGCTTCCCCGCAGACGACACCCCGACGACGATCATCGTCCAGCTTGAAGACGGCTCGGTCGGCATTCCGTGGTACCAGCGGATCTTTGGCCTGTCGTCCTCGACCAAGCATGAGACGGTCAAGGACCGCATCGAAACCTCGGTCGAGGCGGTGGTCCCCGGTGCGGACATCACCGACGTGCGCGACTACACGCACGCGCTGGACGGCTTCGCGATCCAGGCCCCGGCCTCGTCCCTGGATGCCATCAGGGCGACCGAGGGCGTCAAGGCCGCGTTCATCGAGCGCCACCACAAGCCGATGGTCGTCGAGGGCGACGCAGGTGCGCTGGGCGCCGAGGCCGTGGATCCCGCCCTGCAAAACGCCTCCTCCCTGGAGATGACTCGCGCCAACCAGACTGCCCAGAAGGGTGATCGTCAGGTCGTCGAGGTCATTGACACGGGCATCGAGGCTACCCACCAGGCGTTCTCCGGCTCCATGGACGGCGTCGACGTGCGCCTGAGCCAGTCCGATGTCGAGGCCCTCGTCGGCAAGCTACCGCACGGAACGACCGGCGCATACCTCAATAAGAAGATCCCCTTCGTCTTCGACTACGCGGACAATGACGCGGACGTACTGCCCAAGTCCACCAAGGACCTGTCGCACGGCACCCACGTCGCCGCGATCGCCGCCGCCAACGCGGCCGACCTGCAGGGCACCGCGCCCCACGCGCAGATCATCGTCGCCAAGGTCGCCTCCGACAAGGATGGATCGATCCCCGACAACACTGTCCTGGCGGCCCTCGACGACGCGGTCGTCATCAAGCCCGACTCGATCAACCTCTCCCTCGGCGAGGACGCGGGTATGGGCACCGAGGCCGGAACCATGTACGCGGAGGTTTACAAGAACCTCGCCGCCGCCGGCGTGACGGTCAACGCCGCCGCGGGTAACTCCTACTCCAGCGCGTATTCCAACTACAGCGGCAAGAACAAGCCCTACGCGACCGATCCCGACGCCGGCACGGTCTCCGAGCCCGGGTCCTACAGCTCGACCCTGGCCGTCGCTTCGGTCAACAATCAGGACGCCCTGCCCTACCTGACGGTGGGGGACCGCCAGGTCGTCTACCGCAAGTCGCGCGGCCTCAAGGACGCTGTCGTGCCGAGCCTCCTCGACATCCCCGAGGCCACCTACACCCTCGTCTACGCGGGCATCGGTGACGCGGCCGCACTCGAGAAGCTCGTCGCCGAGCACCCCGGCGACCTCTCCAAGGTCATCGTCCTAGAAGACCGCGGCGGCTCCGACAGTGCGACGGGCGCGGACATGACCCACGAGGCCAAGGTCAAGGGCCTGACCCAGCTGACCTCTAAGCCCGCCGCCCTTATCATCGGTGACTCCGAGGCGGTCGAAAACCCGTACGTGGCGACCATCGAGGCCACCCACACGATGCCGACCGTGACCATCACAAAGAAGGAGAAGGACTCGCTTATCGAGGCCATCGAGGCCAGCGAGTCCGGCTCCATCGCGATCTCCAACCCGCACGCGGGCCTCAAGCTCGCCTCGACCAACCCCTCGATCTCCGACTTCACGTCGTGGGGCGTCACTCCCGACCTCAAGCTCAAGCCTGAGATCGCGGCCCCCGGCGGCAATATCGTCGCGGCTGTCCTGGGCAACACGTACCGGTCCATGTCGGGCACGTCCATGGCGACCCCGCAGGTCGCGGGCATTGCTACGCTCGTGCGCCAGCGCGTGAACGACGACCCGGCATTCGCCGGCCTGTCGGAGGCGGACAAGGCCGCGATCGTCACCACCCTCATGATGGGCACCGCCCACCCGCTGCTCGACATCGACCAGAACGACGGCACCTACTACTCGCCGCGCCGCGTGGGTGCGGGCCAGGTGGACGCGCTCGCCGCCACGACCACGACCGTGTACCCGAGCGTCGCGGGCGCGGACAACCCGTGGCGGCCCAAGGCCGACCTGGGTGAGGGAACGACCGGCTGGACCTTCCAGGTGACCCTGACGAACGTCTCTGACACGGCACGCACCTACACCCTGGGTGGTCAGGCACTCTCCGAGATCGTCGAGGGTGGCCTCTTCACCGAGCACTCCAAGAACTGGGCGGGGCAGGGCATCGACCTGACCTACTCCGCTGACTCGGTGACCGTGCCTGCCAAGGGCACCGCGACCGTGACCGTTACCGTGACCCCGCAGGATGCCTTCGCCTCGTACGCGAATGAGAACGCTCCCAAGGGCACGTTCATTGACGGCGCCGTGACCTTCACGAGCGCCGACGGTCAGCCCGACCTGACCGTCCCCTACATGGGCTTCTACGGCTCCTGGGGCGCGCCTGCCGTCTTCGATGGCAAGTGGTACGACGGCACGACGAGCACCGCTCACGCCTGCTCCTCGACCCTCATGAACCCCTCGACCGAGGTGCCCCTGGGTGCCCTGAATCCCCTCGTCGGACAGGAAATCGATGACGTGCGCGCGGTCGACCCCGCGTACTTCATCATGTCGCGCTCCGCGCTGCCCGAGGCCCCCTCGCGCATCCTGCCACGCACCTGCCTGCTGCGTAACTCGCCAAAGGTGACCTACACCTACACGAACGAGGCCGGCGAGGTCGTGCGCGAATACACCTTCGAGCGCGCCCGCAAGTCCCTGTTCAACTACCACGCCAGCAAGGTTGAGCCCATCGAAAGCCAGGAAGGCAACAACCCGGTCTTCGACGGCTTCGACAAGGACGGCAAGGAGCTGCCCGCAGGCCGCTACAAGCTGACGATCGACGCGGCCTCGGTCGCACCCTCGAGCGTTAACTCGCAGCTGACCTGGGACTTCACCCTGGACACCCAGGCGCCCGTCATCTCCAACCTGACGGTGACCGGCGAGGGCGACGAGCGCGTCGTATCCTTCGACGTCACCGACAACTCGCCGCTGGCCGGCGTCGCCTTCTCCGAGTCCCCGACCTCGCGTCGCTACTACGACGAGAAGGAGGCCGTGGGCGCGAACCGCCAGGCCGACGGCACCTATGCCAAGCACTACGAGATCAAGTGGGCCGACCTTATCGACCGCGCGGACTCCTCGGATCCGGCGACCGCCTACCTCTTCGCGTGGGACTGGGGGAAGAACCAGGCCCGCCAGGTGATCCGTTTCAGCACGATCCCGATGACCTCCCTGTCGCTGACCCCGCAGGACTCCGAGGTCGTCGCGGGTGAGACGGTCGCGCTGAGTCCCTCTTACGAGCCGGCGAACGCGAACGTCACCGACCTCGTGTGGACGTCCTCGAACGAGGCCGTGGCCACCGTGAACGACAACGGCGAGGTCCGCGCCCTGGCCGCCGGCGAGGCGACGATCACCGCGACCGACGCATCCCAGCCGAGTCTGTCGGCCAGCGCCCAGATCCGCGTGCGCACGATCTCCGAGGAGGCGGGCATCGAACTCGCCGACACCCAGGTGACGCTCAAGGTGGGCGAGACCGCCCCCGTGAAGGCCTACCTGGCGCCTTCGCTGAAGGACCGCGCGGTGACGTGGAGCGTGGAGCCGGCCGACCTGGCCACGGCTGCCGCCGACACGGACACGCGCAAGGGGACCCTGACCGCAGGCGATCACGCGGGTTCGGGCACGCTGACCGCGACCGTCACGACCGAGGGGGGTACGGCTAAGACCGCGTCCATCCCCGTCAAGGTGCGCGCCGCCGACGCCGACGACTTTGAGATCAACGAGGACGGCGTCCTCGCGAAGTACAAGGGGTCGGCCACCGAGGTCACCCTGCCCGACACCGTGACCTCCATCGGCGAGCGCGCCTTCGCGAGCTCCACCGTGGAGCACGTGACGATCCCTGCTTCGGTGCGCTCGATCGGCCTGGAGGCTTTCATTTACAGCTCGCTGAAGAAGATCACCTTCGTCGACGACGAGGCCCACCCGGCCCAGCTGACCACGATCGCCGACCGCGCGTTCGCGAACACGAGCCTGGAGGCCATCGAGCTGCCGCGTTCCGTGGTGACGATCGGCGCGGAGGTCTTCGACTACAACTCGGCGCTCACGACGATCAAGCTGGGCCCCAACGTCGCCGCCGACTCGGTGACCTCGGGCTATGCCGAGACCGCCGCGCTGACCAGCGTTGAGGTCGATCCTGCGAACCCGAACTTCGAGAGTGTTGACGGTGTCCTGTACTCCAAGGACCACTCGCGCCTGATCCTGTACCCGGCTGCCAAGAACACGGGAGGCGCGTACGCGGTCCTGGACGGAGTCGCGACGATCGCGCCCAAGGCATTCCAGAAGGCGGGCATCACCTCCGTGACCCTGCCCGACAGCCTGCGCTTGATTGGGGACGAGGCCTTCCGCCTCTCCGCGCTCACCGCCGTTGCCCTGCCCGAGAAGTTCGAGACGGTCGGCACCTGCGCCTTCTGCTCCGCCGACAAGCTCGCGCGCATCGACCTGGGCGGCACGATCTCCCTGGGCGGCAGTGCCTTCGAGTCCACGAGCGCCAAGGAAGGGGTCAGCTTCCGGCCCGAGCTCGGCCGTCTCACGACGATCGGCGACTTCGCGTTCAGCCGCACGGCGCAGTCGTCTGTGACCCTGCCGGACTCGGTGACCACGGTCGGCGAGCAGGCATTCTCGGAGAGCACGGCCCTGACCTCGTTCCACATCGGAGCGGGCGTCACCTCCTTCGCCGAGACCGCCCTGTACAACGACCGCAAGATCGCGACGCTGACCGTTTCCGCTGATAACCCGGTGTACTCGGCCGAGCATAACGTCCTGTACCGCAAGGCGGATGATGGCCTGCACCTGATGCTGTCCCCGGCCGCCAACACGCTCACCGACTACACGGTGCGCGCGGGCACGGTCGAGATCGGCGCGACGGCATTCGCCAACAACAAGACGCTCACCCGCGTCGTCCTGCCCGACGGCCTCAAGGTCATCGGCGACGACGCCTTCGCGGGCACCACGGCCCTGACCGAACTGGTGATCCCCGAGTCGGTCGAGCGCTCGAGCGGCGTCACCGGAAACTCCCTGGAACTCGTCGAGTACGGCTCCAAGGTGACCTCGATCCGTATGGAAGGCAGCTGGGTTCCCATGCCTCGTCGCATCGTCGTGCGTGGCGGTGTGGACGGCTCCTTCGTGTACGACGGTCGCCCGACGAACGGACGCCGCCAGAGCGCCTACTTCGGCGAGGGCATGACTCGCGTGTCCTTCGGCGTGGACGTTCCGCGCGTCCTCGTCCTGCCCTCCACGCTCACCCGACTCGACCTCGAGCCGGAGCTGAGCGACGAGAAGAAGGAAGACACCCACGTGTACGTTGCCGCGGCCGAAGGCGAGTCGGCGTGGAACGTCGCCAAGGACGCCCTCGAGGCGGCCGGCATCGACGCCTCACACCTGCACACGTTCACGGCTGCGTCGATGACCCTGTCGGGGGCTGGCATTGCCGAGGCTGGGGGAGCGTACACGTACACGGGCGAGGTCGGCGCATCGGTCGACGTGACCGCAACGGTCGCCGGTGGCATCGCTGGGACGCAGCAGGTGCGTGCCGTGCAGATCGGAGCGGATGGCACCGAGACGCTCGTGCGTGACTGGACGACGGTGACGGATGGTGGGGACCGTGCTGCGGCCTCCTCCGTGACTTTCCCGTGGACCCCGTCCTCCGCGGACGTGAGCCTGCGCGTCCAGGTGCGTGACGCCTCGTACCTGACGAGCACCCTCATGATCAAGCTCCCGGGTACCCCGGATCCGACTCCGGCTCCGGACCCGACGCCTGCGCCCGAGCCCACCCCGGATCCGACGCCTGCGCCCGAGCCTTCTCCGGACCCGACGCCCGCGCCGGAGCCTTCTCCGGACCCCACTCCGGCACCTGAGCCCGATCCGGCTCCCGCCCCGCAGGACGGCCAGTGGGTCAGCGACTCTATCGGCTGGTGGTACCGCTATGCGGATGGCACCTATCCGGCTGGCCAGACGGTGCAGATCGGTAACTCGATCTACCGGTTCGGTGTGGATGGGTACATGCGTACT
>NZ_ALCB01000041.1:0-2417 GCF_000282935.1 Actinomyces sp. ICM39 | reverse complement strand
GAGGCCGAGGAGGGCGGCGCCGAGGCCGAGGTGCGGGTAGATGCCCGCGGAGCCGGAGTTGGGCAGGACGCCGACCTGGGTGTCGACGACGCGGATGGCGGGCAGCGCGGCGGCGCCCGTACCCGCGGCCGCGGGGATGACGCGCACGGAGGTGAAGCCCTCGTCGGCGCCGAAGTCGGTGGTGATCACCGTGGAGGCCGAGGCGTCGGCGCCCACCTCGATGTGGAAGGGCACGGCGCGGGGCAGGAGGACGTGTCCGGCGGGGGCGCGGGTCTCGACGAGCCAGTAGCTCTTGCCGGTCTCGAGGGGCGCGGTGACGAACTGCGATTCGCCGTCGGAGGTGGAGACGGGGGTACCGGTCAGGGCCTCGTTGTCGTAGATGGCGAAGGCGGCGCCCTCAAGCGGGTAGGTGCCGTCCTCGTTGGCGGTGCCGACGGGCTGGGTGCCGGCCTTTTCGATGCGGATGGTGCGCGGGCGGGCGGGGGCGCAGGCTTCGTTGTTGGCGGCGCCGTCGTGGTCGTAGGGGCCGGCGACGGAGTTGTAGAGGCCGCGCTTGGGGGTGAGGCGCCCGTTCGAGGGGACGCACTCAAGGGCGGCCTCGCTGTATCCGGCGGCGGCCTTGTCGCGGGCGACCTTCATGCGGATGAACCAGGTCGCGGACTTTCCGGGTTCGACGGTGGTGCCCTGGGTGAGGACGTAGGTGGCGGCGCGGTTCTGTTCTCGGGCGCCGCGCAGGCCCTCGAGAGAGGTGGCAATCGCGGCGGAGCGCAGGGTGAGGCCGGGCGCGAAGGCCGGGGTGTCGACGAGGCGGCCGGTCGTGCCCGCGATGGTGCCGTCGTTTGTGGCGGTGACGCGGTAGGTGACGGTGATCGTATCGCCCGAGGCGCCCTCGACGCTTTCGACGGTCTTGTCGATGCGCAGCTTGGGGGCCTGCTGCTGGATCGTGAAGTTGCAGGTGATGGGCACGGCGGCGGCGGTCTTAGCCGGGGGCACATCGGAGAAGTCGATGCCGCCGGTCATGGGGTCGCGGGTGACGTTGACGGCCTCGCCGATGCCGTTCACACAGTTAATGTCGGTGAGCTCCCAGCGCGCGGAGTTCGGGTCGTCGGAGACCTTCCAAGGGCCGAAGTAGCCGGGTTCGCCGAAGCGCAGGGGGCGGCGCCCGGGGATGCGCGGTCCGGTCTCGGCGATGACGAACTGGGAGTAGCCGGGGATGAAGGCCTGGTACCCCGACGTCACGGTGCCATCCTTGCCGTAGCCCGTGGGGGTCAGGGGGCTGTCCTCGAAGGAGGACCAGTCGACGAAGCCGCCAGCGTTCTCGGCGGTCTTGAGGGGCTCGCCCGTGGGCGAGACGAAGTCGCCGATGCCCAGCGTCGTGAAGTTGAAGGAGGGGATCTTGCCGCCGATCACCTCGGATTCCGGGGTGACGGTCTTCGCGATGCGGATGTAGCGCTCCTGGCTGAAGGTGGCGTACAGGCACCCGTAGGAGGTCTTGTTTTCCTTCGAGCTGAAGGTGGAGACGGGGGTGACGCCGTCTGGCGGCGTGTCCGGGCAGGTGCCGTCGCCGCTGGGAGTGAAGCCGGCGATGACGAGGCGGTACGGGATTCCGTCGATCATGACGGTCTTGTTCGAGGTGGTCCGCGAGATCGTCAGGACGTCGTCGGAGTTGGGGCTCTGGTCGGGCGTGCCCGCGGCGTCGGGGTAGGCGGCCGGGTTGTTCGTGTAGATGTCGCGGTTGCCTCGGCCCTTGCCGACGTGGCGGTAGCAGTACCAGACGCCCGATCCGGCGTCGCGGTTGAGGGCGGCGTAGGGCGCGTTCGCGGGGCACGAGGTCGGCCCGTTCGCGCGCGAGGCGAGCATGTAGGCGCCCTCGTCGCTCAGGGCCGCGGTGGTGTCGGTGTCGTCCTCGGTCTCTTCCTGGTCGAAGGGGAAGGAGTCCTCGATGCCGCCGATGTTGACGTCGATCGACGAGTGGACCCACTGGCTGGCCGAGTGCACCTGGAAGTTGTTGTGTCGCACGGTGCCCAGGAGGAAGGGCTTCCCGATGGGGACGTTGCCCGGGTTGTTGGGCTTGTACCCCAGGGCATTGGTGTTCTGCGGCGAGATGACGCCGGTGGCGACGGGGTTGGCGGCGGGCAGGCCACGCGCGATGTAGGTCCAGTAGTCGCCCGAGGCGACGGCGGCGTCCAGCATGGGCTGGGCGGTCCCGGCCTGGAGGGGGGCCGAGGACTGGGCGGGGTCGGCCGCATCGTAGGGGCCCGCGCCGCGCACGGTTCCGACGTAGGCGTTGTCGGGAACGTTGGTCGTGCGGTCCGTGGCCGAGCCGTTGATAGCGGCCGCGCCGAGGCGGCCGGCAGATGAGGTGACGGGGACGGTGCCGCCGCCGGGGGGCTCGAGCGTGGGGTCTGCGTCGGCGC
>NZ_ALCB01000040.1:0-946 GCF_000282935.1 Actinomyces sp. ICM39 | reverse complement strand
ATTCAGACAGGCCACGCGGCGGCCGGAGATCAGGCGGGACCACAGCCACAACAGGCAGTCCCCCGGGCGGCTGCTGCACAATAGTCCCCATGGATCTTCGCCCCGTCGCCCTCGGCACATCTGTTACGACGTACGACCCGTCGCGCCCCACGCCCGCAGCTATCGTCTCGGGCGAGGTGGCCGCACACGATGCGCCGCACCCGCTGTCGGTCTTCGACATGTTTCGCATTGGTATCGGGCCGTCCTCGTCGCACACGGTGGGTCCGATGCGAGCGGGCCTGGCGTTTACGACGGAGCTGACGACGCTGAAGCCGCCGTCGCACATCACGATTGACCTGTTCGGGTCGCTGGGTGCGACGGGCCGCGGTCACTCGACGGACCGCGCGGTCCTCCTCGGCCTGGCGGGCTACGACCCGGAGACGGTGGACATCGAGACGGTGGAGTCCATCCTGCCGGCCCTGGCCTCGTCGAGCATGCTGACGCTGCCGAGCGGCACGCAGGTCTCCCTCAACATCGCCGAGGACGTGCGTTTCGTGCCGCGCACGGTCCTGCCCTATCACGTGAACGCGCTGACGATCACGGCTTCCGACGAGGACCGCACCGTCATCCTGGAGCGCACCTATTATTCGGTGGGCGGCGGCTTCGTCATGATTCAGACGAATGACGACCCGCAGAACCCGGAGGTGTCTTCGCTCGCGACGAGCCAGGCGGGCGTCGGCATCGACGTTCCCGCGCCGCACCCATTCGCGTCGGGAGCGCAGCTGCTCGCCGCGTGCGACGCGTCCGGCCTGAGCATCGCGGAGCTCGTGCGCATGAACGAGGAGGCTGTGCGACCGCGCGAGACCGTCAACGCCTACCTGGATCGCATCGCCGACACGATGTTCGACTGCGTGGACGCGGGCACGTCCGCGGCGGGTATCCTGCCGGGCGGCCTGGACGTGCCGCG
>NZ_ALCB01000039.1:0-22730 GCF_000282935.1 Actinomyces sp. ICM39 | reverse complement strand
GCGCGGTGGCCGGAGCCTCGTCTGCCTGCACCTCGGGAACAGCCGTCTGCGCGGTGGCGCGGCGACGGGTCTTCTTCGGTGCGGGCGCCTCGGCCGGCTCCTCGGACGAGGCCGTGGCAGCCGTGCGGGATGCGCGGCGACGCGTGGCCGGAGCCTTCTCGCGATGCTCGGGCAGCTGAATCTCGGAGGCATCCTTGGCGGGGGCCGCAGGCTCGTCCGAGTGATCGACCGGCTCGGGCAGGTCGATGTGTACGGGCAGTTCGGGCAGCGGAGCAGACTCGGCGACGCGGCGGCGACGACGAGGACGCTTGGTCACGCCTTCCTCAGCGGGGGCCTCGGGCGCTTCAACCTGCTCGACGGCCGAGGCCTCGGGTTCCTTCACCTCGGTCGACACAGCGCGCGTCCGACGCTTCTTCGTGGGAGTAGGCTCCTCAGCCGCACTCTCCTCTTCCTTACGAGTCGACGCAGCGGCGATGGCGCTCAGGGCTTCCTTGGCGCGCTCATGGTCGGCATTGTCCTCGATACGACGAGGCTCGGCCTTCTTCTGCTGCTTCTTCGACCCCTTCGCACCCTTCGAAGACTGCTCAGCTCCGGAGGTCTCCACCGGATGCTGATGGACGATGAAGCCGCGACCCTCGCAGGCCTCACATGGGGAGGAGAAGGCCTCGACCAGGCCCTCACCCACGCGCTTACGGGTCATCTGCACGAGGCCCAGAGACGTAATCTCGGTAACCTGGTGGCGCGTACGGTCACGTCCCAGGCATTCCACCAGGCGCCGCAGCACGAGGTCACGGTTGGATTCGAGGACCATGTCCACGAAGTCAATGATGACGATGCCACCAATGTCGCGCAGGCGCAGCTGACGGACGATCTCTTCGGCAGCTTCGAGGTTATTACGGGTCACCGTCTCCTCGAGCGTGCCGCCGGCGCCGATGAACTTGCCGGTATTGACGTCGATAACGGTCATTGCCTCGGTGCGATCGATGATCAGGGTGCCGCCCGAGGGCAGCCACACCTTACGGTCCATGCCCTTGGCGAGCTGCTCGTCGATGCGGTGCGCGTGGAAAACATCCTCCGTGCCCACCCACTGTTCGACGCGATCGGAGAGCTCGGGGCTCAGCTCATCCACGTATTCCTTGACGGTCGCGTAGGTGTCGCGACCCTCGATGACGAGCTTCGAGAAGTCCTCGTTGAAGATGTCGCGCACGACGCGCACGGCCAGCTCAGGCTCCCCGCGCAGCAGCGTCGGGGCGCTCTTCGTGTTGGTGCGCTTCTTCTCGATATCCTCCCACTGACGGGTCAGGCGAGCGACATCATCGCGGATCTGCTCCTCCGTCGCGCCTTCCGCCGCAGTACGAACGATGACACCCGAACCCGACGGCACGACGGCCTTGAGGATCTTCTTCAGGCGAGCGCGCTCCTTGTCCGGGAGCTTGCGGGAAATACCCATCATGGATCCGCCGGGGATCAAGACCAGGTAACGGCCAGCCAGGGTAATCTGCGACGTCAGACGCGCACCCTTGTGTCCAATCGGATCCTTCGTCACCTGAACGAGGACGGGGTCACCGGACTTGAGAGCGGCCTCGATACGACGAGGCTTGCCCTCCATACCGACGGCGTCCCAATTGACCTCACCGGCGTACAGGACGGCGTTGCGGCCACGACCCACGTCGACGAACGCCGCTTCCATCGAAGGAAGGACGTTTTGGACGCGGCCCAGGTAGATATTGCCGACCATCGAGGACTGCGTACGGCGCGCGACGTAGTGCTCGACGAGCAGGCCGTCTTCAAGGATCGCGATCTGGTCGAGGCCGTCCTGGTCGCGGATGACCATCGTGCGCTCGACCGACTCGCGGCGCGCGAGGAACTCAGACTCGGAGATCGTGTGACGGCGACGTCCCTCACGCCGTCCTTCGCGGCGGCGCATCTTCTTTGCCTCGAGGCGCGTGGAGCCCTTCAGGGCCTGCACCTGGTCGGCGGGATCTCCCCCCTCATCCGAGGACGAGGAGGACGAACGGGCGCGACGACGGCGACGACGACGGGTAGAGGACTCCTCGTCATCCGAGGAGTCCGATTCGTCGGCGGAAGCGCTCTCCTTGTTTGCGCCATCCTCAGCGGGGGTCGAGGCTTCCTCCGCTTTCTTGGAGCGACGGCGGCGACGGGTCTTAGGCTCGGCGGGAGCTTCCTCAGCCTGTTCCTCGGCGGCGGGCACCTCAGAGATATCCGCAGCCTCAGCCTCGTCCGCAGCCTTCTTGGAGCGACGGCGACGCTTGGGAGCCGCTTCCTCTCGAGGAGCATCTTCTTCTACGGTGGCAGACTTGCGACGACGCTTGGGTTCAGGCTGGTCCTCAACGATAGCCGCAGGGGCAACCTCGGGGGCAGCCTGGAAAACGGGGGCCTGGAACAGCAGCGAGGCGGCGGGCGCCACGGGGGTCGATTCGGTTGTCACGATTCTCCAATGGTGGGCGCGCACCCCGTGCCTGGACGCACCCTTTTTCATCGCCCGCAAGGGGCGGAAACCTAGTGGAGCGCAGTTGCGCAGCTGCCGGCGGCTCATGAAGACGTCATCGCTCGGCTCTCGTCACGGGGGCACTCCCGTGACATCCATTCACCCCCTATTGTCGCACAACACAACGATCCATCGACGACAGGGTGATCAGAACAACGCGAGACCAGCAAAAATCTATTGGATAAACCCGTAAAAAATAATCGGACACATATGTCACAAAAGCGCCTCAGAACCGGCATTTCAACCACTGAGCATCTCACTTTTGGGCTACATTAATACCAACCCGTGACATAGGTCCCACGGACTTTGGACACGGGACAATCGACCCCAATCCCAACACGAGAAGGTCCCATCATGACCCTCGCGCAGACAGCGCTTGACGCGGTCACCGTCGGACGATGGCAGTTCGGTGTTACCACCGTCTACCACTTCGTCCTCGTGCCGCTGACGATCGGCCTGTCCCTGCTGGTTGCCATCATGCAGACCGCGTGGCACCGCACCGGCAAGGAATACTGGCTGCAAGCAACCCGCTTCTTTGGCAAGCTCCTCCTCATCAACTTCGCGCTCGGTGTCGCCACCGGTATCGTGCAGGAGTTCCAGTTCGGCATGAACTGGTCCGAATACTCCCGTTTCGTCGGCGACATCTTCGGCGCTCCCCTGGCCGTTGAGGCCCTCCTCGCCTTCTTCCTCGAGTCCACCTTCCTGGGCCTGTGGATCTTCGGCTGGGGCCGCCTCTCCAAGGGCATGCACCTGCTGACGATCTGGTGTGTCGCCCTGGGCACCATGTTCTCCGCGGCCTGGATCCTCGCGGCCAACGCGTGGATGCAGCACCCCGTGGGCGCTCGCTTCAACCCCGAGACCGGCCGCGCCGAGCTCGACGGCGTCAGCGGCTTCATGGAGCTCATCACCTCCGGCGTGTACCTGAGCGAATACGCACACGTCATCACCTCCGCCTGGCTGGTCGCCGGCTCCTTCGTTGCCGGCATCTCCATCTGGTGGATGGTGCGCACCGCCCGCGAGGGTTCCGACGAGGCCATGGCTCAGTCGCGTGACATCTGGCGTCCGATCGCCCGCTTCGGCCTGACCGCCGTCCTCATCGGCGGCCTCGGCACCGCTGCCTCCGGCCACATCCAGGGCCAGGAGATGGTTGAGGTCCAGCCCATGAAGATGGCCGCTGCCGAAGGCATCTGTGTGGACACCGAGGGCGCGGCCTTCACGATCGCCCAGTTCGGCTCCTGCCCCCTCGGCGACGACGGCGCGCAGCCGACCCAGTTCATCAAGGTTCCGGGCGTCGCGTCCTTCATGTCGCACAACTCCTTCACCGCCACCTCTGAGGGTGTCGCCGACGTCCAGGAGCGCATGGTGGAACTGCTCAACTCCGATCCGAACTTCACCGCCAAGTACGGCGACGCCTCGCAGTACGACTTCCGTCCTCCGCAGATGGTCGCCTTCTGGTCGTTCCGCTTCATGATCGGCCTGGGCATGCTGGCCTTCCTGCTGGCGGCATGGGGCCTGTGGGCCACTCGCGGCGGTCGTACCTCGTCCAACAAGTGGCTGAGCGTCCTCGCCCTGGTCAACCTCCCCCTGCCGTTCGCAGCCGCTTCCTTCGGCTGGATCTTCACCGAGATGGGTCGCCAGCCGTGGGTTGTCGTTCCGAACCTGCAGGCCCTGTCCATGGGCTCTGACCTCGGCTCCGTCAACATGATGACCGACATGGGCATCTCGCCCAACGTCCCGGCTGGCCAGATGCTCGCCTCGCTCATCCTGTTCACCCTGCTGTACGGCGTCCTTGGCGTCATGTGGTACATCCTCATGAAGCGCTACGCCGTCGAGGGCATCCACTCGACCAAGGCTGACAAGGCCGAGGACGAGGCTCCGACCGACCTGTCCTTCGGCTACTGAGAGGAACACCGATCATGACTCTGTCTATCCTGTGGTTCGTTCTCATCGCCGTTCTGTGGACGGTCTACCTGATTCTCGAGGGCTTCGACTTCGGTGTCGGCATGCTCCTCCCCTTCGTCGCCAAGGGCGACCGTGAGCGCACCCAGACCGTGCGCACGATCGGCCCCCACTGGGACGGTAACGAGGTCTGGCTGCTCACCGCCGGTGGCGCCACCTTCGCTGCGTTCCCCGAGTGGTACGCGACCATGTTCTCGGGCATGTACCTCGCCCTCTTCCTGATTCTCGTCTGCCTGATCATCCGCGTCATGGCCCTCGAGTGGCGTTCCAAGGTCGCCACCGAGAAGTGGCGTCACGCGTGGGACTGGGCGCACACGATCAGCGCGTGGCTCGTTCCGATCCTGCTGGGCGTTGCCTTCGCTAACTTCGTGCAGGGCATGAAGATCGAGGTCGTCGACGTTGCTACCGGCACCGTCATCGACCCGACTCTGGTGGATCAGTCCCTCGCGGGCGCGACCCACCAGCTGACCGGTGGCTTCTTCTCGCTGCTGACCCCCTACACGATCCTGGGCGGCCTGGCTGTCATGGCCGTGTGCCTGGCTCACGGCGCTCAGTTCCTGGCGCTCAAGACGACGGGCGAGGTGCGCGACCGCGCCAACGCGATTGCCGCTCCTGCGACGATTGCCGCGACCGTCCTGGCCGCCGCGTGGCTGATCTGGGGCCAGTTCGTCTACACGACGAACGTCCTCGCGTGGATCCCGCTCGTGGTCGCCGCGCTCGCAATCATCGCCTCGACCGCTCTGTCTCAGGCGTCGCTGCGTCGTGAGGGCTGGTCCTTCGTGGCCTCCTCCGTCGCAATCGCCGGCGCTGTCGCGTGGGTCTTCTCCTCGATGGCCCCCGCCGTTCAGAAGTCGTCGATCAACCCGGCGTACTCGCTGACGATTGATCAGGCCTCGTCGACGACCTCCACGCTGACCGTCATGACGATCGTCACGGTCTGCCTGCTGCCGATCGTCCTGGTCTACGTCTTCTGGTCCTACTGGATGTTCCGCGCTCGCGTGGGCGCCGAGGACGTTGAGACGCAGACGGGTCTGCTCCTCAAGAAGGTTCGCATCGGCGAGAACTTCCTCGCTGGCTGACCTCCTCACCGATAGATGCGCCCGGTCCCTCGCGCAGGGGCCGGGCGCATTCGTCTACGCCGTGCGCTCAGGGCGGGGACCTTTGGCCCATGACGAGGCTTTTTCAGGCACAATAGATACGTGCGTCCCTTTGATCCTCGTTTGTTGCGTTATGCCCGCTCAGCCCGTGGGCCCATCGCATTGACAGCCCTTCTGGGAACGATCACGGCATTGCTCGTGCTCGCCCAAGCGCTGCTCATTTCCGCGGCCCTCTCCCCCGTCGTCTCGGGCAGCGCCACGATGCGCGACGTCCTCCCCCTCATCGGCGGCATCGCGGCTGTCTTTGCATGTCGAGCGCTCGTTGTCGCGGCTCGCGAGGCCGTCAGTACACGCGCGGCAGCAGCAGCGGTGTCCGAGCTGCGCGGACGCGTCGTCGACGCGAGCATTGCTCTCGGCCCACGCTGGCGAGCGACGAACGGCGCCGAGACGACGACGCTGCTGTCAACCGGCTTGGAGGATCTGCGCCCCTACTTCGTCTCTTTCCTGCCGCAGCTGGTTCTCGTCTGCACCGTGACTCCGGCAGCGCTCGGCGTCATTCTTCTCCTCGACTTCTGGTCGGCGCTCATCGCACTCCTCGTTATCCCGCTCATCCCGATTTTCATGATCCTCATCGGGCGTTTCACGCAGGCAGCCTCGGAGGACAAACTCGCGTCGATGAAGCGCCTGACCGCCCAGCTCCTCGACCTCATGTCCGGACTGCCGACGCTGCGGGCCCTCGGACGGGAAAAGGCCCCCCGCACCCACCTGCGAGCCCTCGGAGCCGCGAACACGAAGGCCACGATGGCAACCCTGCGTGTCGCTTTCCTCTCGGGCGGCGTCCTGGAATTCCTCACGACCCTGTCGGTGGCACTTGTCGCCGTCGAGGTCGGTATGCGCCTCGTGTTCGGTAACATCTCTCTGTTCCACGGCCTCGCCGTCATCATGCTGGCACCCGAGGTCTTCGAGCCGCTGCGTCAGGTCGGCGCCCAGTTCCACGCCTCCGCAAACGGCGTCACGGCCTCGCGCGCAGCCTTCGACATCATCGAAGAGGCTGAGTCGGTCGACTCCCCGGGTGCTGCGACCTGCCCCGACCTCTCTTCCACGCAGATCGTGCTGGACGGTGTCGGCGTGCGTGCGCGCGGCGCCTGGGCCCCCGCCCCGACCTCGGGCATCATCGCTCCCGGCATTGTGACGGCGCTATCCGGCCCCTCGGGTGCCGGAAAGTCGACAATCGTCGCCTGCCTGCTGGCCGATATGACCCCGGATGCGGGTCGCATCATCCTGCGCCAGACGGCCTCGGCCTCCAACGACGAGGGAATTGCGCTGTCAGACATTGATCCCACCTCCTGGCGTGATCAGATCTCCTGGGTTCCCCAGTCCCCCACCCTCGTGCCGGGCACAATCCTGGACAACATGGGTGGTCTGCCCCTCGAGGACCTGGAGACTGCAGCAGCGGCTACCGGCTTTGACACCGTCCTGGCCACCACCCCCGACGGGTGGAAGACCGTTATCGGGACCGGCGGTGTCGGCCTTTCCGTTGGGCAGCGCCAGCGCCTGGCCCTGACGCGCGCTCTCGCAGCGCGCTCTCAGCTCGTCATTCTTGATGAACCGACCGCTCACCTCGATGCCGTCAGCGAGGAGACCGTCGTGCGCGCTATCGACGACATGCGCCGCGAGGGACGCACCGTGATCGTCATCGCCCACCGTGCCGCCATGATGGAAGCCGCCGACGCCGTCATTGCCGTCCGCTCCGCCGCCGACGAGGAGGCACACGCATGAACCTCTTCCTGACCCGCACTGAGTCGGCCGCGCTGCGCCGCTGCATCTCCATGCTGCAGGTGTCGCGCTCCGGGTTTGTTCTCTCGCTGCTCCTCGGTGTCACGGCCCTCGGATCGGCCATCGCGCTCGGCGGCACCGCCGCATGGCTGATTGCTCGCGCATCCCAGCAGCCTCCCGTCCTGTATCTGACCGTCGCCGCCACCGCGGTGCGACTGTTTGGCGTCTCGCGCGCGCTTGCCCGCTACCTCTCCCGTCTCGCCTCGCACAAGGTCGCATTGGCGGGCATGGACGCGCTGCGCGGTAACCTCTACGATCGACTGTCCGAGGCCCCGACGGCAACGCTGACAACACTGCGACGCGGCGACCTCATGACACGCGCCGGCTCAGACGTCGACGAGGTGGGAAACGTCGTCGTCAAGACGCTGCTCCCCTCCCTCGTCGCTGCCATCGTGGGCGTGGGAACGGTTGGTGTCGTCACCGTCATTTCTCCCGCCGCTGGGGCAATTCTCGCCTGTGCTCTCATTATCTCCGGCATCGTGGCGCCCGCGCTGATCGCGCGATCGGTTCGACTCGCAGAATCGCAGGGGGCGCAGGCCCGCACCGACATTGCCGCCACCACACTCGCGGTGCTGGAGGGCGCCACCGAGCTGTCACTGGCGGGTACTCTCGACCACGCGAAGCACTCTCTCGCTCGCTCCGAGAGCCACCTGTCCGCCGCTCTGGCCCGCTCGGCGCGTCTGTCTGCGCTGGCTCGAGGCCTCGACGTGTGCGCGATGGGCGCAGCCGTCATCGGCGCTCTGCTGATCGGCATTCCACAGACCACATCGGGCGCTCTCGCTCAGGTACTCCTCGCCGTCATCGTCCTTGTCCCACTGTCGTCTTTCGAGGGAGTCGCCGAGCTGACCCCCGCCGCTGCACAGTTGGTGCGAAGCGCCCAGGCTGCGACCCGCATCTGTGCCCTTCTCGAGGATGAAGCAACCCCTGAGCCGCACGACATTCCCGAAGGACACACCGTCATCGAGGCACGCGACCTGTCCATCGGCTGGCCGGGTGGTCCGACGCTGGCCAGCGGCATTTCGCTCACGCTGCGTCCCGGTTCTTCCCTGGCCATCGTGGGAGCCTCCGGCATCGGGAAGACCACGCTGCTGGCAACGCTCACGGGCGTGATCCCGCCCAAGTCTGGATCCGCTCTCATCAACGGCGTCCCCGCGTGGGGAGCGAACCGCGACCAGCTCACCGACCACATCACGATGACGGCCGAGGACGCCCACGTCTTCGCGACCACCATCTACGAGAACCTGCGCGTCGCCCGCGCATCGCTCACCCGCGACGAGGCCTCGGACCTTCTGACGCGAGCTGGCCTCGATCAGTGGGTCGAGTCTCTGCCTGACGGGATCGACACGGTCATCGGCTCCGGTGGAACGACGGTGTCGGGAGGCGAGCGCCGCCGCCTGCTCATGGCTCGCGCCCTTGCGGCTCCCGCTCCTATCCTGGCGATCGACGAGGCATCCGAACACCTCGACGCCGCCACCGCGGACCGCCTCATGGAAACGCTTCTTACTCCGTCCGCTGACCGCGCTACCCTGGTCGTCACGCACCGACTGAGCGCACTCGACCAGGCCGACCACGTCCTCGTCCTGTCTGCCCCCGAGCCCGGCGGCTGTGCACGCGTCGCCGCGCAGGGCACGCACGAGGACGTGACACGTACTCTGCCCGCCTACCAGTGGGCTCTCGAGCAGGAGGAACAATGAGCCACGAACGCACGGATTTCACGCTTCTCCGAGCGGCTCTCGACCTGACGAGTTCGCTCGACCTGAAGTCGGGACTGCAGAACTTCGTTGATCAGGCCTGCGCGCTGACCTCGTCGCCGCACGCTACGATGTGCGTGCTCGACACCTGGGGCGCCACCACCCTGCGCCTGGAGCACCACGACTCCTACCCTGCCCCGCCCGTGCCCGAGTCACTTCCGGCGGTCATCCCCGTCAACACACCGCTCCTCGTCAACTCCCCGCAGGACGCGCCCGACATCGATCTGCCCGCCTCTACCCCGCCCTTCCTCGGGGTCTCCGTCCTCGTGCACGAACAGGTCTACGGGCGCCTCTACCTGATGGGAAAGCCCGGCGGCTATACGGACGAGGACGCGGCCGTGGTCGCAGCCCTGGCCCCCGCGGCCGGGATCGCCGTCGAAAACGCGAACCTCTATGCGGATTCCAAGCGCACCGCCCGATGGATTAGCGCCTCCCAGTCCCTGACAACGACGATGCTGGAGGGCGCGGACGAAGAAGAAGCTCTCGAACTCATTGCGAAAACAGTGCGCGAGGTCTCCCACGCTGACACCGCGATCATCGTCCTGCAGTCCGTGGGCGACACCTGGGCTGCCGAAATCGTCGACGGCAAGAACGCCTCCACCCTGCTTGGCCTGACCTTCCCGCCCGAAGGACGCGCGATGAGTGTTCTGCACGAGGGAACCGGTATGATCGTCGACTCCATGTCGCGCGCTCAGACGATGCGAGTGCCACAGCTGGCGGCCTTTGGTTCCGCGCTCTACGCCCCTCTGCGCTCGCGCGGGGTCTCCTCCGGCGTGCTCATCCTTCTGCGCCAAATCGGCGCCCCCGAGTTCGACGCCTCGGAGCTCTCCCTCGCGGAGTCTCTCGCCTCCCAGGCGACGCTCGCCCTCGAGCTTGCCTCCGCTCGCCACGCGCAGGACGTGGCAGCGCTGCTCGATGAGCGTGACCGCATCGGGCGCGACCTGCACGACTTCGCGATCCAGCAGCTCTTCGCGACCGGCATGGCCCTGGACGCGGCCAAGCAGAAGGTCGCAGCCGGCCAGGCAGATCCCGCCTCCGTCGAGGCGCTCATCGATTCGTCCCTTGCCTCCATCGACGAGGCGGTCCGCCAGATTCGCACGATCGTGCACAATCTGCGCGAACGCGACAAGGCAGTCGGCCTCGTTGAGCGCATTCGCCGCGAGTCTTCGCTCACCCGATCCGCCCTGGGTTTTGCGCCGTCTCTGGTGATTACCCTCGACGGGACCGCCATCAACTCCGACCTGGACAACGAACTGGTCGTCATCGATGAGTTCGACGGACGCGTCGACCCCGACCTCTCCGACGACGTCGTCGCAATCGTGCGCGAAGGTCTGTCGAACATCGCCCGTCACGCCCACGCGACTGCGGCGACCGTGTGCGTGGACGTCTCCGGGCAGGGAAAGTCCGGGCGCGTTCGCATCACGATTAACGATGATGGGCGCGGCATCGATCCGAGCCGGACACGTAACTCCGGGCTAGCCAACATGGCCGAACGCGCCCGTCGGCACAACGGCAGCTTCGACACGGACACGGGCGACGGCGGTGTCGGCACGCAGATCCGCTGGATCGCACCGCTCGAGGGTTGAGCTGTCGCGACCGCGAAGATGACGGTGGGGGTGGATGTTCCAATTGGAACTCCACCCCCACCGCGTTGTGACGAGAGCTATCTATCTCCCGGTTCTCAGCTGAGTATCACCCCAGCCACCGTCCGTCGCTCCCGAAGGTGTACCAGCGCCAGCCAATCCAGTGGCCACCCGTGTACATGTCACCTCCGGTCCCGAAGTAGTACCAGGCGCCGCCGATCTGCTGCCAGCCGGTGGCCATCTGGCCCGAGGCATCGAAGTAGTACCAGGTGCTTCCCATCGGCTTCCATCCGATAGTCATAGCTCCACTGTCGCTCAGGAAGTACCAGTGCGAGCCCATCTGGAGCCAACCGGTATGCATCGCGCCAGACGGATCGAGGTAGTACCACGCACCGCTCGTGTAGAGCCAACCAGTCTTCATGACACCGTTAGAGGTGAAGAAGAACCACTTGTCTCCCACCATCTGCCAGCCGGTGACCATCGCACCGGTCTCGGGGGTCAGGTAGAACCAGGATCCTCCGAGGTTGACCCAACCGGTCACCTGAGCGCCAGCCCCGTTGTGGTAGCGCCACGCGCCGTCCCAGTACACCCAGCCCGTCAGCATGTAGCCGTTCTGGTCGAAGCGGTAGACGTTGCCACCGAGCGTGAGAGTCTCGTTCTTGGCGTAGCCGCCCGAGGTGATCTTCCACCACCAGCCGGCGCCGTCGTTCATCCAGGTGCCGACAGTGTGATCAGGCGCGGGTGCCGGGTCGGGAGTCGGGTCCGGGGTGGGTGCCGGGTCCGGGGTGGGTGCCGGGTCGGGAGTCGGGTCCGGGGTGGGTGCCGGGTCCGGGGTGGGCGCGGGGTCCGGGGTCGGATCCGGGGTGGGAGCCGGTTCCTCGGCCAGGGCGAGGGTCACGAGACCCGATTCGGCGAACCCGGCCTCGTTCATGGCCATGACGCGGATGACCGAGCCGTTGTTCTCTCCGTCGATGGTGAGGGTCAGCTCGGGGCCGTTTTCCTCTTCCAGGATGGACCACGAGTCGGATCCCTCGCGCTTGATCTGCCAGAACAGTGTCGGGGCGGGCTTGCCGGTCGCCTCGGCTTTGATCGTAACCTGCGTGCCTTCCTTGGCTGTCACAGTGCGGAAGGCACCATCGCCGGAGATCTGCGCATCCTCCGCTGGGTTGGCGGTCACGGTCAGGGGCTTGATAACCGGGGGCTCCTGATCGCCAGGGTCCGGCGTGGGAGCCGCTGCCGCGAAGGCCTCGACCTCAGCGAGCGCGAACTCGCCGAACTCGGTGGGCTGGATGACGCGGATGAAGCGCGCGTCGAAGCCCTCGAAGTCGACCGCGCTCGGACGACCTCCGACTCCGTCAACCTTGATCATGTGGACGCCATCCACCGCGCCGGCAGTCGCCGGGTTGAAGTTACCGGACAGTCGCGTCGTGGAGGCGACGACCCAGAAGTCGTGCAGGCGCTGGTCGCAGGAGATTCCCTGGCAGTTGTCGGAGGAGGAGCGGTTCCAGACGTTGACGACGCCCAGGGGGTGGGTCTCGCCGAGGTCGACCTCCCACCAGGGGTTGGCCTGCTTGCCCGTGTGGGCAACCGATCCGTTGTCCCACACGCCGTCCGTGTTACCGTCGACGGCGCGTGAGGCGGTGCCTCCCCAGCCGACGGAGGACATGGACGCCGTCTTGTTGAGGGCCAGGTTGTCGCTGCCCTTGGTGACAGTGAGGGTCGCGCGCTGAGAGGTCGTAGAGCCGTTGGCATTCGTGGCGACGGCGTAGAACTGTGCGCCGTCATCCTCGAGCGTCGTCGTCAGGGTGTACATGGCGTTCGTGGCGTCCGGAATCGCCGTTCCTTCGCTTGCACCCTTGGGGACGCGGTACCACTGGATGGTGGCGGCCGGTCGGCCCGAGGCGACGACAGTGAAGGTGGCGCTCTCACCCGCCTTCACGGAGACCGAGGAGGGGTCCGCGGCGATGACGGGAGGCTGGGTGGCCGCATTCTCGCCGTACACGTGCAGGGTTGCGCTCACGGAGCGCAGACCGATCGGGTTGGCGTAGTAGGAGGGGTGTGCCAGCTCGAGACGCAGGGGCGTCACCTTGCCGGGCTCAAGAGTAAGTCCCTCGCCGACTTCTCCGGCCTCGATCTGTGCACCGGTCACCTCAATGGACGTGGTCCCAAGGGTGATCTTGTAGGTCGTAGAGGCGTCGAAGTTGCCCGAGAACTTCAGAGTCAGGTCGGTGATGGCCTTGTCCGTCTTGTTCACGAGGTAGGCGTCGTACGCCTGTGCGCCGGAGTAGCGCAGTGCGGAGGCGCGTCCGAAGAACTGCTCCGAGGAGATGGTTGCGCCGTCAACGGCGGTCACCGTTTGCGTGGGCACGTACGTCGGAGCGCTATCGAATGTCACCTTGACGACGGGGCGCAGGTTCGGCTCCGGGTTCTCACCCGACATCGTCACCGTGAGGGTGGTTCCATCCTGGGTGAACTCAAGCGAACGGTCGGTGCCGTCCACGGTCACAGCGGTCACGTGGCCACCGACGCTGGGAAGCGTCAGCGTCTTGCCAGGGCTCCACAGCTCAGGGAAGAAGTACAGGTCGTTGCCCTTGGTCATGACCTTGCCCCAGTTGGGGGCCGGGTACCACGTCGGGCGGGCTCCCGTGATGGCGTCGGGATGGCGCTGCATCCACTGGCCCACCTCGGTGACGACTCCGGAGTCGAAGGCGTCGATCGTACCGTCACCCCTGGGGCCGATGTTGTAGGCGAACTGGCCGCCCGAGGCAACCGTGCCGATGAGGTTGTTGATCAGCTCGCGTTCCTTGTAGCTCTTCGCGCTTTCGTCGCGGTTCGCCCACGAGCAGTATCCCCAGCAAGCCGGGTAGATCGAGCGAATCGACTCCCAGGGCCCCATGTGGAAGTCCGTGGTCACCGAGTTGTCGCCGCCGACCTCGAAGTCGCCGGCCTTGTTCCACACGCGGGAGTTGACCATCGTGTCAGGCTGGAGCTCGTGGACCCACTGGGCCATGCGCTGGGACTGTTCGGCGGTGGGGCCGCCCATGTCGAACCACAGCTCGGCGATCGGGCCGTAGTTGGTGAGGAGCTCGGTCAGCTGGGGCTTGATGACGGTCGTCATCAGATCTTCATCGATGGGGTTGACGTTGCCGTAGGGCTCGGGGGTCTGCTTGGTCCAGTCGATGATCGAGAAGTAGAAGGCGAGCTTGACGCCGAGCTTGTTGCACTCGGTAGACAGCTCCTTCATCGGGTCCTTGCCGTAGTTGGACTGCTTGACGATGTTATAGTCGGTCGTCTTCGTGTCCCACATGGCGAAGCCGTCGTGGTGCTTCGACGTGATCATCAGGTACTTCATACCCGAGTCGTGGACCGTCTTGCAGATGGCGGAGGCGTCGAAGTTTGCAGCCAGGTCCTTGGCCTTGAGCAGGTAGTCGTCGGTGGGGATGTTCTCCCAGGCCTTGATCTGCTCGGGGTAGCCCATGCCCTGGCGGTGGCCGTTGTAGTAGCCGCCGTAGACGGAGTAGACGCCGAAGTGCATGAACATGCCGTACTGGAGTTCTTGCCACTTGGCGATCTTGGGGGTGGAGCTCAGTGGGACCGCTGCGGGGACGCCGGTGGGCGCTGGTGGCGCGTCGGCAAAGGTGGGGGCGCTCATGGGTGCGAGCACCAATGCCGTAGCGACCGCACAACCGGCAAGCATTCGCTTGAGGTTCACGGGGTGTCCTTTCAAGGGGTAATGGTGGACGACAGTGTCCGTCCTCAACGGTGAGGATGAGGCGAACGTTACCCCACAGAGCTTTCCTATGAATCAGTTTGATAGTAGCTTTCTCACAAATCAGTGATTCCCCTGTTTAGTTCGAAACTAGAACGGCTATACAATTCAAGCTTCCCTCCGCGCGGACATACGACAAGCGGGCCGGATGATCCGACCCGCTTGTCATCCTCACTCCCCGCAGGGACGAGGCATTGGCTCAGTTACGCCACGCGGCAGCCCTCTGCCCAGCGACCCAGGCGGCGACCTGCGTGCGACGCTGCAGGCCCATCTTGGACAGCAGCGACGTGATGTGGTTCTTCACGGTCTTCTCCGCGACACCGAGCTTCTCACCGATCTCACGGTTCGAGAGGCCATCACCAATCAGGTCCAGGACCTTTCGCTCCGAGGGCGTCAGATCAGCCGTCGGATCCTCATGATCGACGCGCCGACGCGTGAGCGTACGCTCGTCCAGTAGGACGCGGCCATCTGCAACCGCCTTGATGACGTCCGTGATCTCCGCTCCGCGCACAGTCTTGAGGATGTACGCACGCGCACCAGCCTCGAGGGACTCAGCCAGGGCCTCGTCATCATCAAACGACGTCAGGACAACCGGGAGGATCTGCGGATGAGAGGAGCGCAGACGGTTCATGATGTCGATACCCGTGCCGTCGGGCAACTGCAGGTCAACGAGGATGACATCGGGGCGCACGAGGTCGGCGCGACGCACCGCGTCCGCAACGGACCCAGCCTCAGCGACAACCTCGAGGGCCTCGTCTCGATCAACGATCTCAGCAATGCCGCGTCGGACGATCTCGTGATCGTCGACGATCATGACGCGCGTACGCGCAGCGGTATTTTCACTCACGTGTCTGATTCTAACGGTCAGGAGGGCGAACGCCCTCGGTTACTACTGTTTACTGCCCCGGAGACAGGCGGCTCATCGCATCCTGCGCGGCCGCGTTCTCCGCGTGCTTCTTCGACGAGGCCTGTCCGGAACCGATCGCATCCGAACGCTCGGAGACGAAGGCTTGCGCCGTGAAGACACGCTGGTGATCCGGCCCCTCACCCTCCACCTCGTAGGAGACCTCGCCCAGGCCATGCGCCTGCGCGTACTCGATGAGGATCGTCTTCCAGTCCTGGTGCTGCCCGCGCGAGGGGGCATCCACGAGCAGGAAGCTCAGGCGCTCGAGGATGACGCGGCGTGCCTCTTCCAGGCCACTGGTCAGGTAGGTCGCGCCGATCAACGCTTCAAAGGTGTCGGACAGGATGGAATCCTTATCGCGCCCACCGTGCATCGATTCGCCTTTACCGAGGAAGACGAAGTCACCCAAGCCAATGCGTCGGGCCGCCGCAGCGAGGGGTTGCTGCGAGACGGTGGCTGCGCGCATGCGCGACAGGTCCGACTCGGCGACGTCGGGGTACTGCTCATAGAGCTTTTCCGCGATGACGATCGACAGCACCGAATCACCCAGGAATTCGAGGCGTTCGTTGTTGGCGATCCCGCCGGCCTCGTTCGCGTAGGAACGATGCACGAGAGCGAGCTGCAGGAGCGGGGCATCGATGCGAGTCCCCCATGCTTCCACGAGGGCATCGGTGTCCGTGCGCGGCGGTACCGGCAGGTGCTTGGAACGGCCCATCAGGAACGCCCCGACTCGGAGTCCTCCCCCAGCAGGGACGCCAGAGAAGCCAGGCGCGGATCAACGACAAAGTGGTCGTGGTCCTCGGGCAGGTCTGCCCACTTCTCGCCGCACACGTCGCACAGGCCCGCGCAGTCGGGCGCGCACAGCGGGCGGGGATCAACGAGGGGGACGATGGCGTCGCGCAGCTGAGTCTCGATGGAGATCGTGTCGCGCTCACCGATGACGAACAGGTCGTCTACTTCCTCATCCTCGTCGTCCGTGGGAGTCAGGGCGGGGGCACCGGGTTCGAAGTAGACTTCGGCGCTTGCGACATCGTGATGGTCGCGCACCTCGTCGAGGCAGCGCACGCACTCTCCGACGAGGTCGACGGAGGTGGCCAGCTGAACGAGAACACCGTCCTCGACACTGGTCATATCCACGGAGATGTCCAGCGGAACGCCCGGAACGGCAGACATGGAGGGAGTCCCCAGGTCATCGGGAGTCGCCCACACGAGATCCTCGTGCAGGGTGGACCCGAGTGCACGGGGCAGGCGCGCCAGGGACAGAACCAGCGTCTTGTCACTCATTGGTCAGGTCCACATCGGTGACGTCGACGCCGCGACGCTCGGCAATCGTGCGACGGCCAGCGTCCGTGCGGCGCGCCAGATCGGAGATGAGGTGGGCGAGCTCATCGAGGGAGTTCGCAACGTAGTCGTCGGCGCCCTCGCGCAGCGAAGCTGCCGATCGCTTCGCCTCGGAGACGATCTCACGCGCGCGGTCCTCAGCCATGCGCACGATATTCTCGGTGGAGACGATGCGCGCAGCCTGTGCGTTTGCATCGGCGATCGTGGCCTCGGCATCCGAACGTGCCTGAGAGATCAGAGCGGTCGCCTCATCCTCGGCGCGCGAACGCGTGCGCTCCGCTTCTTCCTCCGCATCGGCCAGGATCTGCGCGGCGCGCTCGTTGGCCTGGTCGAGGGTGGAGGACGCGCGCGAGTTCGCCTCGGCAATGCGGGTCTCGGCGGCCGAGTCCGCGCGGCCCAGGACGGCGTCAGCATCGGCCACGACGGCGTCGGCGGCGACGAGGTCTTCCGGTAGAGCCTCGCGAGCCTGATCCAGCAGGTCGAGCAGCTCGGCCTTGTTGATCATGATCGAGGCCGACAGGGGGACGGTACGCGAGGACTCGACGAGGTCCTCGATCTGATCGAGGGCGGCGATCACCGTGGAGGGACCGTAGACGGTTTCCTCGTTCCACTCGTCCTGAGTCTGGTTGTCGGTCGTGTCAGCCATGGCTGCCTCCTGCGTTCCACCGGGCATGATTCAGCTTCTATTGTCGGTCAGATATCGCTCAACTGCTGGAGGGACATACCGAGAAATATCCTTTTTGAGACCTAATAACTCACGGATAGCACTCGACGAGACGTGCGCGAGGGCGGGACGGGTGGGGATCCACCACGTATCGATGCCGCCGACCTCGTCGTTGAAGAAGGCCTGGGGCGCCTCGTAGTCGAGGTCGGTCGCCGAGCGCACGCCCTTGACGATGAGGGTTGCACCAAGGCGGGAGGCCTCGTCCATCGTGGCGCCCTGCAGCAGGACCACGTCAACGCCCGTCAGGTGAGCGGTGGCGTCGCGAATAAGGCTAACGCGTTCAGCGGGATCGATGAGTCCGCGCTTCGCGGGGTTCGCTCCGACGCCGATGATGAGGCGATCAGCGACGGCGCTCACGCGCTGCGCAACATCGAGGTGCCCGTTCGTGAAGGGGTCAAAAGAACCGGGGAACAGCGCGATCATCGTCCTCCCTCCTCCACGCTCGACGAGGCCGGGGCATCCGCGAGCACATCCGCACCGTCCTCGGGTTCGTTCGTGGGCAGGGGCGGACCGGCGAAGTAGGCGACGGTTTCGCCCCAGGTGCGCTGATCCTCCAGGACGAGGAACGGGGGCAACGTCGGGGCGGGAGCGCGTGTCGAGCGTTCGACGACGATGAGGGCGTCGGGGCTGAGCCACGGGCCGAGCAGGGAGAGCACGGCGGTCATGTCTGCCTCGGCGATGTCGTAGGGCGGGTCGATGAAGACCAGGTCGATGTCTCCGCGCAGGTCCTCCCCGGTGCGCGCGGCCAGGAACGAGCGGGCATCGGCCGTGACGACGCGGGCGGGCAGGCCCGTTGAGCGGACGTTGGAGGATGCGACGCGCGCCGCCGCGGAGGCTTTTTCGACGAGGATTGCGTGGGCGCTCCCACGCGAGAGGGCCTCCAGGCCAAGCGCCCCCGTCCCGGCGTACAGGTCCAAGACGGTGGTCCCATCAAGAACATTCATGTGGTCGAGGCGCGAAAAGAGTGCCTCGCGCACGCGCTCGGACGTGGGGCGCGTGCCGGACTTGGGCACGGCGAGGGTACGCCCCTTGGCGCTACCTGCGACGATTCTGGTCATGCCTCTACCCTACCGGGCACGCCTCACGAGCGTTGCATCCACTCGACCTGACCTTCGGATGCCCCGCGCAGGGCACGCGCCAGCTCCGGATGACACTCGAGCATTGGATCGGCGTCGAGGAGAGCATCGGCTTCCTCCTTCGCCGAGCGGATGAGGGACTCGTCGCGACGAACGGAGAGGAAGCGCAGGTGCGTGGCTTTGCCCGACTGTCCCGCGCCGAGCACGTCGCCTTCCTTACGCAGGCGCAGATCGGCCTCGGCCAGCTCGAAACCGTCTGTCGTCTGCGCGAAGGCCTGCAACCGCGCGAGCCCCGACTCGGTGAGTTCGTGTCGATGCATGGCGATGCACAGGGCGGGAAGGTCGGAGCGCCCGACGCGGCCGCGCAGCTGATGAAGCTGCGCGAGACCGAATTGCTGAGCGTCGAGGATCACCATGAGGGTCGCTTCGGAGACATCGACGCCGACCTCGATGACGGTCGTGGCGACGAGGAGCGGGGCACGCCCGGCAGAAAAGTCCTCCATGATCTGTGCTTTCACGGGCGCAGGCGTGCGTCCTGTCAGCTCATGAATGGCCACGCCCGCGAGCGCGTGGTGCCCGCGCAGGTAGGCGGCGACTTCTTCGACGGAGGCCAGCGGTCGCGCGTGCTCTTCGTCGGCGTCGCTCACATCGTCACTGGCGTCGATGCGCGGGCAGACGACGTAGACGCGCCGCCCCTGAGCGATTTCCTCGGCGGCTCGCGCCCATGTGCGCTCCACCCACGCGGCGTTTGCGGCGTCGGCGAGGTAGGTGGCCACGGGCGTGCGTCCCTTGGGCATGCCGCTCATGCGCGTCTCATCCAGGTCACCAAACACCGTCATCGCGATCGTGCGCGGGATCGGAGTCGCCGTCATGACCAGCTCGTGGACGCCGCGGCCATCTTCGCGAGCGCGGCGCAGGGCGGCGCGCTGCTCGACGCCGAAGCGATGCTGTTCGTCGACGACGACCAGGGCAAGGTCGGCGAAACGCACAGATTCTTGGAACAGGGCGTGCGTGCCGACAACGATGAGTGGCTCGGCGGAATTCATGGCCGCTTGAATCTCGCGGCGGGCCGCCGGGGTGGTTGACCCCGTCAGGAGACGCACGTCGGGAGCCTCCTCCCCCAGTGGGGCGAGAAGGGCACGCAGGGAGGCCGTATGCTGCTCAGCGAGCACCTCGGTCGGGGCGACGAGTGCACCCTGATGGCCGGCTGCGACGACCTGCAGGAAAGACATGAGCGCGACGACTGTCTTCCCCGAGCCGACATCTCCTTGTAGGAGGCGCTGCATCGGGATCTCGCGCTCGAGGTCGGCGCTGATCTGCGCGACGGCATCCTTCTGAGAGTCGGTGAGCTGGAAGGGCAGGGAATCGCGGAAACGGTCCAGGAGCGGGGAGCTGTGAGGGGAGGAGACCGCCGGGGTCGCGCGCGCTCCGCGTCGGCGCATCGCAAGCCCCACCTGAAGCACGAATGCTTCCGTGAAGGCCAGGGCACGGCGGGCCTGCTGGTAGTCCTCGTCCGTCTCGGGCTGATGCAGACGACGCAGGCACTGAGCGTGTGCCGGGATGCGAACGCGTTCGCGCACCTGCGCGGGAACCGCGTCGGGAACATCGCTGTCATCGAGCTGGTCGAGAACCATACCAACCGCGCGGGCGATCGCCCACGATGCCAGGGACCCGGTCGCTGGGTAGATCGGAATGGGGCGCGAGGCGATGCGCTCGATGTCTTCCCCGTCAACTCCCTCGAAGGACGGGTGAGTGAGCTGCAGTTTGCCGCGGTAGGCCCCCACCTTACCTGCGAAAAGAAAGGACTGGCCCGGAGTCAAGATCCTCTCAATCGGCGCGAGCTTGTACTGGTTTTTGGCAAAAAACGTCGCGGACAGGAACTGAAGGCCGTCGGTGAGGGTGACCTCCAGGCGTACACCCGATCCGGAACGGTTTGCAATCAGGTGAGCGGAGGCAACCTCGGCGAGGATCGTGACGTCTTCGCCCTCACACAGGGAGGACAGGGGCGTGAGCCGACCCCAGTGGTAGTACCTGCGAGGCGCCACCATGAGCACGTCGCCGACCGTCGCAACGCCAGCGCCCTCGAGCGCTTTCGCGGTCTTCTTGGGCAGGCGCAGGGACAGGGGAACATCGAGCGCGCTCACGACGAGCACCCGGCCACGAGGCTTGCCCCGCTCTGTCCGCCGTCCCATGTCTCCAGGTCGATCGAAGACGACGCATCACGCGTGGACAGCAGCTGACGCACCGTCGCCACCGTGTAGGGACCGTCATCGTCACGCGAGACCAGCAGGCGCCACGACTGTCCTCCCCCACGCGCGGCCTCGGCCAGAGCCTCGGCGATCCCTTCGGGGTCACCGTCCAACGGCAGCGGGGCGCTCGTCCACGCGGAGAGGGCATCGTGGGCGCCGTCGCGCAGCATCCGTGCAAGCGTCGGGGCGGCCGCGATGCCACCGGGCTGCGGAACGAAGAGCGGGGCACAGGCACGAGCAACCGCGAGGACACCGAGGTCATCATTACTGGCCGCCCGCAGAATTGCGGGTACACCAGGCGCGGAAGCAGGAAGAACGGAGGCAACTGTACCGACCAGGGCGGCACTGGCCTCGTCGCAGGGAGCCACGAGCGTCACCCCTGTGCGCGAACTGGCCGCGGAGACAATGCCGGCGGCATCGCTGGAGTTCAGGTTCAGAAAGACGACGGCTCCGGCACGAGCGAGGTCTTCGACCAGGCCGGGGGCACGCGTGCACGCGATGACGCGCGCACGCTCGACACGCCGCATCGGGCGACGCTGCAGGAGCCGCACGCCGCGGTGGCTCAGGCCCTCGTCGGCCAGCTCGTCGATGCCAATCTGCGCGTCCGGGCGCGCGTCGCAGACCTGGAAGCGCACGACCTGCCCGGAGGTGGGGTGTGCGGCCAGCGGGGCAGAGGTGTCCACGTGCAGGCGCCACTCCCCCATCCCGAACAGGTCAACACGACCCACGTAGGACAGGCGCGCTCCCAGGCCACCGAGGCGGGCGAGCAGCGCGCGCAGGTCTTCCTCGGTTCCTTCCACGATGATGTCGACCGTGAAGTCGCGTCCGGGCGGAGGCGAGGCAGCCTCAGGGGCTCGCGAGTGACGCTCGGCCAGGTCGGCAAGCATCGCTGTGAAGGACTGCAAGATTCCGGCGTCGTCGCGCATGGCAGCATCGATGCACGCGAGGACCAGGGCAATGAAAGCACCACCCGGGTCGATGCGCCCCGTCGCCTCATTCGTCGCCTCCACGAGCCCGATCTGCGCCTGGGACGAAAAGCGCGAAAACACATCCTCGACCTCGGGGAGCGTATCGCCCATCTCGTGAAGCTCGCGAACGGCACCGCCGAGCATTTCAACGAGGGCGTCCGACCACTCGATAGACGAGGCAACGGGCGTCAGGGATGCCGCCAGCATGCGGCGCGCCACGAGAGGAGTCACCCTGTGCTCGTCCCCGAGGGCACCAGCCCACGCTTCAAACAGCGCACCGAGCGCAAGGCCGCTGTGCCCAAGGCCTCGACGGATGATCGTCTCAACACCGGCCTCAAGCGCCACGCGCAGGTGGGCACGGGGTTCGAGGGAGTCCATCGCCGCGGCGAGGGCAGCCATCGTGGCCGCAGCGTTCGTCCCCGTATCACAGTCGGCGCCATCCCATCCATCCAGGTCATCCAGGAAAGGCGCAAGCCTCGCCGCTTCCTCGGCACCGGCGCGGCACGCCTCGATAATGACCGCAGCATTGAGCTCCATGACTCCCCTTTCCTGCCCCGTCCCATTGTCCCCGCGACGGTTGCTGTGTGCGACCTGACACGACCGATCACCCGTGCGACTTGTTGAAAGCGCGCATCATCCGCTATTCTGTCATGGTTGCCTTCGGTTCAAGCACCGGAGGATGCGTTCCCCGCGACCGTGGGGAACCAAAGACTGAACTGGAAGACATACCGAGGAGAACATCGTGGCTGCCGTTTGTGACGTGTGCGGTAAGGGACCCGGCTTCGGCAAGAGCGTGTCGCACTCGCACGTTCGCACCAACCGCCGGTGGAATCCGAACATTCAGCGCGTTCGCGCCCTGGTCAATGGGACGCCCAAGCGCCTGAACGTCTGCACCAAGTGCCTGAAGTCCGACAAGGTTGCGCGCGCGATCTGAGTCGACGACACTGACGTAACGCTGGAGGGG
>NZ_ALCB01000038.1:0-2558 GCF_000282935.1 Actinomyces sp. ICM39 | reverse complement strand
GCCCAGGCCCTCCGGCTCGTCCTTCACCATCCGCACCGGCGCACCTGGTGTACAGGCGCGCTTAGCGAGCCTAGCCTGGTCTCGTCCGTGCGTGTTACGCCCTGAGCGCATCGGACTCATATCGCGCAACCTCGTCTTGCACTCAAGGGTGGCGAGTGCCAAAATCGTAGTTAGCACTCCGACATGGAGAGTGATAAGACCACCGGTTCGATGAGGCCACCTCAAAAGCGTGGCCGTCCGTCGCGGGCATCGAACCCGATCCGCATCGCGGAAGGACACATTTTCAATGAGCAAGATCATCAAGTTTGATGAGGATGCCCGTCGTGGCATGGAGAACGGCCTCAACCTGCTGGCCGACACCGTCAAGGTGACGCTTGGCCCCAAGGGCCGCAACGTCGTGCTCGACAAGAAGTGGGGCGCCCCCACGATCACTAAGGATGGCGTCTCCGTCGCCAAGGAAATCGACCTCGACGATCCGTTCGAGCGCATCGGCGCCGAGCTGGTGAAGGAAGTTGCCAAGAAGACCGACGACGTCGCGGGTGACGGCACCACCACCGCGACCGTTCTGGCTCAGGCGCTGGTCCACGAGGGCCTGCGTAACGTCGCCGCCGGCTCCAACCCGATCGCCCTCAAGCGCGGCATCGACCAGGCCGTCGAGGCCATCGTCGAGCAGCTGCACGCCGACGCCAAGCCCGTCGAGACCACCGAGCAGATCGCTGCCACGGCCTCCATCTCCGCCAATGATCCCGCCATCGGCAAGCTCATCGCCGAGGCTTTCGAGAAGGTCGGCGCCGAGGGCGTCGTCACCGTTGAGGAGACCAACTCCTTCGACACCACCCTGGAGACCACCGAGGGTATGCGCTTCGACAAGGGCTACCTGTCGGCCTACTTCGTGACCGACCAGGAGCGCCAGGAAGCCGTCCTGGAGGACGCCTACGTCCTCCTCATGGACTCCAAGATCTCCAACGTCAAGGACATCGTCCCCGTCCTGGAGAAGGTCATGCAGACCGGCAAGCCCCTCGCTATCATCGCCGAGGACGTCGAGGGCGAAGCCCTCGCCACGCTGGTTGTCAACAAGATTCGCGGCACCTTCAAGTCCGTGGCCGTCAAGGCCCCCGGCTTCGGCGAGCGCCGCAAGGCGATGCTGCAGGACATGGCCATCCTGACGGGCGGCCAGGTCATCTCCGAGACCGTCGGCCTCTCCCTCGAGAACGCTGACCTCGAGCTGCTGGGCCGCGCCCGCAAGATCGTCGTCTCCAAGGACGAGACCACCATCGTCGAGGGCGCTGGCGACAAGGACATGCTGGATGCCCGCGTGCGCCAGATCCGCCAGGAGATCGAGAACACCGACTCCGACTACGACCGCGAGAAGCTGCAGGAGCGCCTCGCCAAGCTGGCTGGCGGCGTCGCCGTCATCAAGTCCGGCGCGGCCACCGAGGTTGAGCTCAAGGAGCGCAAGCACCGCATCGAGGACGCCGTTCGTAACGCTCGCGCGGCTTCCGAAGAGGGCCTGGTCGCCGGTGGTGGCGTCGCCCTGATCCAGGCCGCCGCCGTGGCGCTGCCCAAGCTCGACGCTCTCACCGGCGACGAGGCGACCGGCGTGAACATCGTGCGCCTGTCCGTCTCCGCTCCGCTCAAGCAGATCGCTGAGAACGCGGGCGTCGAGGGCGGCGTCGTCGCTGATCGCGTTGCCAACATGGAGCCCGGCCACGGCCTGAACGCCGCGACCGGCGAGTACACCGACCTCATGGCCGCCGGCATCTCCGACCCGGTCAAGGTCACCCGTTCCGCGCTGCAGAACGCAGCGTCGATCGCAGGCATGTTCCTGACGACCGAGGCCGTTGTCGCTGACAAGCCCGAGGCTCCGGCCGCCGGTGGCGACGACGCTGGCGCTGGCATGGGCGGCATGTACTGATCCGCTCGGCGTTAAGCTGATCCGCCTGGGGGTGGGACTCGTAAGGGTCCCGCCCCCAGGCGTTTCTGTCTGTCTGTGCCCGCGTGCAACGAGGTTGTGGTGCCTCGTGGGGAACGGGGCGTAGCGCGCGGTTGTCAGACTCCCGCGAACAGCGACGCGGAGTGTGCCTCCGCGTCCGAATAGGTCGCTGCGGCGACCTGCAGTTGCGTGGAGATAGCGTCGAGGGCGTCGTGCGTCTGTGCCTGGATGCCCTGCCACTGGGTGATCGTGGCCTGGAAGTTGACCTGAGCTCCGCCGGTCCAGGAGTCCTGCAAGGCTAAGAGCTGGGCCATCATCGCATCGACTTCGGTGCGAATGGTGGATGCGGTCGTGCAAGCCTGGGCGGAGGCAGCAGCAATTTGTTCGGCGTCGACGGCGTATGCGGTCATGGTGTCACTCCTTTGTGGGACCCCGGGTGGGTCCGTCGACATCGACGCTACGCGCGTGACGACGCGTGATCCAGGCAGAAACGAAGCCCTGTGGATAAACGCCCGCGCCGAAAAGTGCCTGTGGATAGCCCAAGGCGTACCCGTGCTGCTGACGGGCAAGCTACTGGAGGGCCTGGTCGCGGTGCCGGTGGGTGGCGGCAGGGCCAGGGCGGGCC
>NZ_ALCB01000037.1:0-15787 GCF_000282935.1 Actinomyces sp. ICM39 | reverse complement strand
ACACCGCCCACGGGCACCGCAGCCTGACCCACCTCCGGGCCCTCGCACGCCAAGCCCTCGCTCCCCTCACTCCTGCGCCCACACCCAATTTCGCACGTAATTCCCCTACGACTGCTTCAAGTTTTGAACTCAGATCGTTGGAATTGCAACGCTTCTGGGCTTTATTGAAACTTCAGCCAATCGAATTACGTGCGAGTTTTCGGAGGCAACGCCGTGCCACCGCCCACGGGCACCGCAGCCTGGCCTCCCCACCTCCGGGCCCTCGCACGCCCAGCCCTCGCTCCCCTCATTCCTGTGCCCACACCCAATTTCGCATGCAATTCCCCTATGACTGCTTCAAGTTTTGAATTTAGATCGTTGGAATTGCAACGTTTTCAGACTTTATTGAAACTTCTCCCAATCGAATTGCATGCGACTTTTGTGGAGGATAGGCCCTGGCGCACGGCATGGGGCATCGGCCTCGTCGACACACTCCACGGCCACGACCATCACTTCCAGCGAGCCTCCACGAAAGAAATATCGCCCCAGCAGGGCACTCCAGCGCTTGGCTCACGTCTTCGGTGAAAGAAATATCGCCCCTGCTCGCTCAAAATGGGCAAAATACAGCACTTTTCAGCGTGCAGGGGCGAAGAATATTTCACGGCACCCCACAGCACCTCACGCAGGGGCGGTTTTTCTTTCATCCCAGTCCCACCCCTACCCCACAGGCGAGACAAAACTCGCCCTGCTCGGCTCCACCAGCGCCCAGACGAGACAAAACTCGCCCAGCACGCGCAAAACACCCCAAAATCAGCGTTTTTTCGCCAGCAGGGCGAATTCTGTCCCGGTCTCACCCAGAATCCAGACCTGCTGGGCGAGTTTTATCTCGCCCATGAGCATCCCCGGTTTCACCCTCGCCGGACGCTACGCCCACAGCCCAAACCTCGCGTGGCGTGCGCACACACCACAAGGTCGGTGGCACACTTGCCACATGACTGACACCCCCACACCCCGCACCCGCACGAACGAGCCGGCCCAGGCCTCGTCCCTCCCGTCCCTGGCGATCACCGGCGCATCCGGGAACGTCGGAGGCGCCGCCGCCCGACTCCTGTCCGAGCGCGGCCTGCCCCTGCGCCTGCTCGCGAACACGCCGTCGCGCGCGCCCGAGCTGCCGGGTGCCGTCGCGGTGAAGTGCTCGTACGAGGACACGCTCACGACGCGCGTCGCGCTGGAAGGCGTTGACGTCCTCTTCATGGTGTCCGCGCCCGAGAGCGAGGACCGCCTGTCCAAGCACCTCGCCTTCGTCGACGCGGCCGCGGCCTCCGGGGTGCGCCACATCGTGTACCTGTCGTTTATGAATGCGGCGCCCGACGCGACGTTTACGCTGGCGCGCACGCACTTCTACACGGAGGAGCGCATCAAGGCGTCGGGCATGACGTACACGTTCTTGCGCGATAACTTCTACGCGGACTTTTTCGCGGAGCTGCCGGACGAGGAGGGCCGCATCCTCGGGCCCGCAGGCGACGGGCGCGTCGGCGTTGTCGCGCGCGAGGATGCGGGGCGCGTGGCCGCCGGGGTCTTGGCGGATCCGGCGCGCTACGAGAACCAGACCCTCGACGTGACGGGTCCCGAGGCCTTGACCCTCGACGAGATCGCCGCAATCCTCACCCGCGTGTGGGGCCGCCCCGTCACCTACGTGCGCGAAACCGTTGAGGAGGCGTACGAGTCGCGCAAGAAGTGGCCGGCCGCCCAGTGGGAGTACGACTCGTGGGTGTCGACCTACACGTCGATCGCGCGCGGCGAGATGGACGTCGTCTCCACGACCGTGCACGACGTGACGGGCCGCGAGCCGCTCACCTTCGAGCAGGTCGCCCGGGCGGCGCTCACGTCGGGCCGCTGACTCTCGCGGTTGTGGCTCCGTTGACCCCGGTTTCGCTTCTCTTCTCAGGGACGAGGCCGGGGCGCCTCATGCAATCATGCTTGCTACCTCCGCGGTGGCCCTGATAGCGTCGGGGCAGTCAATGGTAAGGAGATGCCATGAAATCCAAGAAACGCATCCTTGTGACGCTGATCGTCGCGGTCCTGGCCGGCATCGTCATCTTCCCGATGCTGCCCCTCGAATACCGCGAGGCCATCGCCTCTTTCTTCGCGCACCCGCTGTACTACCTGGGCTTGGGTGACTGGTAGGACGAGGCCTCGGCACCCCGATATCGCATACCAACACGGGTGGGGGCTCCCAAACGGGAGCCCCCACCTTTCTACAGCAGCGTCACACCCTCAGTACGCCAACCCCTTGGGCTGCTCCGCCAAGACAGCGAACCCCGGGTTGACGACTTCGAATCCGTTGGCCTTGTAAGCCTCGTAGTCGAAGTTTTCGCATTCATCGTACCCGATGCGGTGGTACTCGTAGAAGCCGTCCCAGTCCTCGTACCCGGACCCGAGGGAGGACTCGAGGAACGCGTCGGCCATGGCCATGGCGGTGCGCGGGGCGACGTAGAAGGCGCCCATGGCGAGCAGGTTCGCGTTGTTGGCGGCGGCGCAGCGGCGCGCGGCGGGCACGGACTCGCACACAGCGGCGTGTACGTGGGGGCACTTGGAGGCGGCGATGTGGATGCCCATGCCGGTGCCGCAGAACGCGAGGGCTCGTTCGAACTTGCCTTCGGCGATCTGGGCGCCGAGCGCGAAGCCGACGCGGTGGTACATGGGCGCGGTATCGGCGTCGGGTGTCAGGTCGGTGACGGTCCAGCCGCGCTCCTCGAGGTGGGCTTTGACGGCTTCCTTGAGGGGGTGCCCGGCGAAGTCGGCGCCGACGACGACGTGCTTGTCTTTAGCTGTCAGCATGCGCGTGTCCTTTCCTGAGTCTGCGCAGTTTGGTAAAGGAGAAGAGGCCCTCGTTCATGCAGATGACGAGCAGCAGGACGCCACCCCAGATGAGGGGCCTGTAGAAGTTGGAGATGTCGGGGAACATGTTCAGGCCGGAGGAGAGGACCTGGAGCATGAGGATGGACAGGAGCACGCCGCTCAGGCGCCCGGATCCGCCGTTGGGGTTGACGCCGCCGAGGACGACGATGAGGACGGTGAGCAGCGTGTATGAGGCGCCGTAGTCGGCTTTCGCGGAGTTGTAGTTCGCGAGCATGACGATGCCGGCCATGGCCGCCATGACGCCGGAGAGCACGTAGGTGCGGATCAGCAGGCTCTTGACTTTCAGGCCCGAGAAGCGCGCCGCGGTGTCGTTCGTGCCGAGCATGAGGATCGTGGTCCCAAAGCCCGTGAAGGCGACGATGGCGCCGGCGACGGCCGCGCACACGAGGAACACGACGAGGGGGATGGGGACGAGGCCGGCCACCTTCCCGGTGAACACGGCTCCGAACGCTGCGGGGACGCCGGAGACGGGTTTGCCCTGGGTGAGGATGAGGGCGACGCCGCCGAAGAGCTCGAGGGTGCCGAGGGTGGCGAGGATGGGTGGGATCTTAAGGACCGCGACGAGCGTGCCGTTGATGAGTCCGCACACGACCCCGACCGCCAGGGCGACGCCCAGCGCGATGAGGGTGGCCATGGCCATCGACGAGGAGGTGACGGCCGGGCCGAGCATGGAGCGCAGCGTGAGGGCCGCGCAGATCGAGGTGACGTTGGCGATGGCAACGACGGACAGGTCGATGCCGGCGGTGAACATGGTGAACATGACGCCCAGGCTCATGAGGCCGAATTCGGGGAATTGGACGGCCATCGACTGCCAGGTGCGTACGGCGAAGAAGGGGCCGGGGCGCACGGCGGCGAAGAAGATAAGCAGGAGGAGGAAGACGATGATCAGTCGCGTCATGTAGCTGTCCTTTTTGAGGAAAGCGAGGCGCGGGGAGGCGAGAAGCGTTGACATGTGGTCCTCCTAGTGTGCGTTGCGGCGGGCGCGCATGACCTGAAGCGCGGAGACGCCGGTTCCCACGATGATGAGCAGGCCCAGGGCGAAGCCCTGCCAGAACGTCGGGATTCCCATGAGGATCATGGAGTTTTGGACGATGACGATGAGCAGCGTGCCGAGCATGACGCCCGTCAGCGAGCCCTTGCCGCCGGTGATGGCGGTGCCGCCCAGGACGACGGCTGCGATGACCATCATTTCCATGCCGAGCAGGTTGGTGGGGTGCATCTGTCCCATGGAGCAGGTGCGGACCATGCCGGCCAAGGCGGCGATGACGCCGACGAGGACGTAGAGCCAGAACTTGGTGGCGCGCACCTTGAAGCCGACGCGGGCGGCCGCGGACTCGTCGCCACCGAGGGCGAAGAGGGAGCGTCCGAACATCGTGTATCGGGTGACGAAGAAGGCCACCGCGACGACCGCGACGAGGATCAGGAAGGACACGGGCATGGAGGATTGCAGGCCGGAGCTCTCGTTGCGGGCGACGAAGAGGGACGCGGATCCGAAGGAGCGCATGGACTCGGGGATCGTGTTGATCTGCACGGATTTGAGCGCACCCTGCATGACACCGTTGAAGACGTTGGCGGTGCCCAGGGTGATGATCAGCGTGGGAACGGTCAGCCTCGACGTGAAGATGCCGTTGAATGCGCCGAGGACCGCGCCGAGGGCGGCGGCGATCAGGAAGGGCACGATGACCGGCCCGTTCCACCCGTTGTCGACGAGGACTTTCGTGGTCACGTAGACCGCGAGGGAGGCCAGCGCCGGGAAGGACACATCGATGCCGCCGGAGACGAGGACGAGGTGCGCGGCGACGGCGAAGAGGCCGGGGACCACCATCGCGCCGGCCAGGTCGACGAGGTTGTTCGCCGTGTAGAACTGTCCGGACCTGGCCTGGATGACCAGAGTGAGCGCGGCGATGACCAGGAACACCCAGAATTCGTTGGCGCGCAGGACTTTCGTGATGAGTCGGGGCATTAGTTCTCTCCCCCTTCGGTCGACGAGGCCGGGGCCTGGTCTTCGGACAGGAGCCGGGTCAGTTCGGCCTCGGTGAGGGTGTCGGGGTTGATCGGGTCGCTCAGGTGCCCGGCTCGCATGATGGCGATGGTCGAGCAGTTGGTGAGCACTTCGGCGATGTCGTCGGAGATGATGATGACGGCCATGCCCTGCGCGGCGAGTTCGCGCAGGATCGAGTGGATCGTGAATTTGGAGCCGATGTCGACGCCGACGGTGGGCCCGTTGAGGATGAGGACGGAGGGCTTGGTGGCGAGCCACTTGGCCAGGACGACCTTTTGCTGGTTGCCGCCCGACAGAGTGTTGACGGCGTTGGCGGGGTCGGGGGTGACGACGTCGAGGCGTTTCACCCACTTCTTCTCTTCCTCGCGGATGGCTTTCTTGTCGATGAATCCGAGGGCCTTGGTGAAGGATTCCATCTCGGAGATCGTGATGTTTTCGCCGATCGAGCGCGAGAGGAAGAGGCCTTCGGTGAGTCGGTCTTCGGGGACGTAGGCGATGCCGGCGGCGATCGCGTCGCGCACCCCGCGCAGGGCGACGTCGTGGCCTTTGACGCGGATGCGCCCGGAGTCGAGGGGGAGCATTCCGAAGAGGGACATGGCGAGTTCGGTGCGTCCGGAGCCCAGCAGGCCGGTGATGCCGAGGATTTCGCCGGGTCGCACGCTCAGGGAGGCGTCGGCGAAGGCACCGCTCACGGTTGCGCCCTCAACCTCGAGGATCGGGGCGTCGGTGATGTCGCCGGGCTGGTAGCGCTCCTCGTCGAAGTCGCGCCCGGTCATGTGGCGGGCGAAGCTGGCGCGGTCGAGCTCTTCCTTCGGGCAGGTGATGACCTTGTGTCCGCTGCGCAGGATGGTGAAGCGCTGCGCGATTTCGAAGACTTCTTCGAGCTTGTGGGACACGAAAAGGATCGCGATGCCTCGCGATTGCAGGTCAGCGACGATGTTGAAGAGGGCGCGCACTTCCTTCTTGGTGAGGGCGGTCGTGGGCTCGTCCATGATGATGAGCTTCGCGTCGCCCATGAGCGCCCGGCTGATGGCGACGAGCTGTTTGTCGGCGACGGAGAGGTTGCCGACAAGTTCGTCGAGGTCGACCTGGAAGCCGATCTTGGCGACGGCTTCGCGGGCGACTTCGCGCATGCGCGAGCGGTTGACGAGGCGGCGTCCGGCGGCGACTTCGCTGCCGAGCGCGATGTTCTCCATGACGGAGAGGTTGGGGAAGATGGAGAAGTCCTGGTAGATGACGCGTACGCCCGCGTCGATGGCGTCGGCGGGTGTCAGTCGCGTAAACTCGCGGCCCCCGATGGAGACCGTGCCCTGTTCGGGGGTGTGGACTCCGGAGATGACTTTGATGAGGGTGGATTTGCCCGACCCGTTTTCTCCGGCGAGGCAGTGGATTTCTCCGGGTGCGATGTCGAGGTCGATGTCGACCAGGGCTCGCACGCCTGCGAAGGATTTGCTGACGTGTCGTACCGCCAGCACTGGGGTGTCCATGTGGTGTCCTTTCCGACGCGTGGTGCCGACCCGGGGCCGCCCTTCACGCGCGCGGGTTCGCTTCGCGTGGGCGCGTGGGGGTGCGCGAGCGTCAGTGCGCGCGCTGGGGTGGCCCGGCCACGGCCTCGTTCATTGGGACGAGGCCGTGGCGCGCGGGCGGTCGTGTGCGGTGAAGCGGTTAGAAGCCGAGGGAGTCGACGTTGTCCTTGGTGATCTGGATCCAGCCGTTGCCTTCGAGGACCTTGGTGGAGCCTTCGGAGAAGTGCATGGATTCGTATCCCTTGACGCCGAGGTTGACGCCGTCTTCGATCTTTTCACCGTTGAGGATCTTGGTGGCCAGGGATGCCATGGCGTAGCCGGCGTCCGCGGGGTCCCAGAGGGTCAGGGTCGACACGGAGCCGTCCTTGAGGATCTGGGCGTTAGCGGCGGGCATGCCCGTGCCGGCGGTGAAGACTTTGCCCTTGAGGCCGAGTTCTTCGATGGCGCGGGCGGTGCCGGGCGCGTCGAAGGAGGAGGTGCCGAGGATGCCCTTGACTTCGGGGTACTTCTTGAGGACTTCCTTGGCGGTCTGGTAGGCGGTTTCACCGTTGTCCTGGGATTCGACGCGGGGCTCGGCTTCGAGCAGCGTCATCTTGGGGTACTTCTCCTTCTGGTGGGCAACGGCGCCGTCTGCCCATTCGTTGTGGGAGGCGTTGGTGACGTGGCCGACCATGGTGGTGTAGACGCCTTCTTCACCCATGGCTTGGGCGAGGTTGTCCATGATGAACGCGCCGTATTCGCTGTTGTTGAAGGCTTCGATGTCGTACATCGTGTTCTGCTGGGAGGCGCCTTCGTGGGTGACGACGACGATGCCGGCATCCATGGCCTGCTTGAGGACGGGTTCGATGGCGCCGGGGTCGACGGGGACGACGCAGATGGCGTCGACGCCTTGGGCGATGAGGTCTTGGATGACCTGGGCCTGCATGGTGGCGTCGGTTTCAGCGGGGCCCTTCTGGAAGGCGTTCATGCCGGTGTCTTCGGCGTACTTCTTGACGCCGGTTTCCATGCGGACGAACCAGGGGTTGGTGGCGTCCTTGGGGACGACGGCGATCGTGTAGTTGCCGTCTCCGCCGCCCTTCGCGGCGGGGCTGGACGAGGATTGTGCGGTGTCGCCGGGTGTGCAGGCGCCGAGGGCGAGGGCGCATGCGGATGCGGCAACGAGGGCTGTAGCTGCGAGGCGGGGCTTCATAGGAGTCTCCTCTGTGTGGGTCAACGTCGGTGTTGAGGTTGTGGTTGTGCGGCGGCTCTGCTGGCGTGCGGTGCTGCTTGGCGTGTCCGTCTTCGTTGCTGGACCTGCCCTGCGGTGCCGCGTGTGCGGTGCTGCTGCGTACCGGGTGCTCCCGTCCTTGGGGGCGCGTCGGCGTGCCCCCAATCCTAGGACACGCGGGTGGTGGCATTCACTTTCCGGGTCCGTTTGGGACGAGGCCAGGGCGGGATTTTGGGGTTTGGTTGCAGCGGTTGTGGGCTGATTTGTCAGACCAGTGGCACCATATTCCTCACCGAATTGAGATGAAGCGTTTTCGATACGCACGGTCCAGCATTTACGCAGCAAACCCCCTGCACAACCGTTCAGCGAATCGCATCATATGTGCACATCTGAGCGGAGAAGGGGCAGCGCCTAACCTGCTACAACGCAGGATAAGACGCTCCCCATACCCGCAAAATGTTTAGTACGGCTTACAACGCGGACGAACGCCCTTGTTGATCTTCTTTGCCAAATCAATCAGCTCCTTGGGATTCCCTCGACGCCATCCGTGAGCAACCGCCCACTCAGCCATCTTCTTCGGAGGAAGAACGATCCCCTCATCATGTAGACGAAGCAGAGGTCGAACCACATCTCTCTTGTCACGGCCAGCAGCGATCGTATTGTTATGGTTGATCATCTGAGTTATTCGCTCGAGGGCATCAACAATTGCCGGCGTGAGCTCAGCTTCAGGATCAAGCCCAGGGAGAGAGCCACGATCCACAACCGGCTCAAGCGTGTGAACGATTTCAGCGTTTACTTCCCGGGCCCAAGTCTCTAAAGGACTCGACCACTGGACGACCGCGAGTGCCGTCACCCCCATTGCTCCAGCTGGATACGCCAGATCCTCAGCATCGGGATACATCGCAAGAACAGGGCCATTCACGCGGTGCACATCTTTCCCTACCGCGATCATTAGATCCACTCCGTCACGTTTCGATTGTTCCTTTAGGAACTCGTTGTTATTGAGGATTCCCCTCTGCGCGACCCATAACGTGAGCATTTGCCCTGCACGCACATACTGGCGTGCCCAACGCAGTGCCGCTTTGACACCTTCTTCAGTATGGTCCGCAATAGCACAGGGATAATCGATCGTTCTCGCAAACATCGTGGTAGCTACCTCCAATTTGTCGTCATCATGTTGCGTCTTCAATCGGCTCGGACAGGACTCTTGTCCTTGAAACTTGGAGAGAGCTACCGTCTTCGACAACTCATCCCCATAGCACTAGCCGACAAACGACACGTTAAGAAGGAGCATGCTCATCTGCGTCCACCTCTCACACAACAGGCCGATCCAACGACAGAGACCGATCCCATACTCACCCATAGGAAGAAGTAGGACCGGCCTCTCAGGACCACCCGAACGAGATGGGAGGCGTGTTGCTAGCACTCAGTCATCAATCATGAGTCGGTAGATCGATCTCTTTCTCAATAGGTGCGGGGTAGTCAGAGTACTGCCCCAATTGCTCGATAGACACAATAAATGGGTTATCGTCGCTGCCTTCAACCTCGATATAGACCATGTCATCGATAACCTTGCCCACGCGGAACCTATCACCTGCGCGCAGCATCAGACCACCGCCACACTCAACGTCAGCAGAGACCGTATACACCTCAGAAAGCTCATGAGCATTGAATTGGGCAAATCTTGAACGCACCCATTCAGTGACCTTCGCCTCGACAGTCTGACGATCACCCATATTGACACCACGATTAACACCAACGCGGTAAACAGAACCCGTGAGCGCTACAACAGAGCCAACAGCAATAAGAGCAGCTTTAGCTGGCCCTCCCAGTGCCTTAATTCCCGTAGTGACCATCTGATATGCCCCAAGATTACTCATCGCAGCTCTACTTCCTTCCTTGGATCATGGACATGCGACGCAGCAGCCCGAACACTTACTGAGAAATATACCCAAAGTCGACCGGAACGATCAGCGAAACGGCGGAAACACATACCCGTTACCCCGAAGCTGCTGCTCACCGACGCACCAATCCCCTTGTACCCCTACCCACCACGCTACATAGCTTGTGTGTCGTAGATTACCCGCTATTCTTGGTCGCATGACTGCTGCGCGCGACGACGACTTCATGGCACTGCCCGGTATAGAGGCGGATTCCAAGGCCCACGACACGGCTCGACACCGCTCGGATGACACGGCCCCGGCCTCCTCGAAGTCGGCGCTCGATGCGCTGCTGGATGAGTACCGTGCGCGCGCGAAGAGCGAGCGCGAGAAGGGCACGCTCTTTGAGGAGCTGACGCGCCAGTTCCTGCTCCATGACGCGCGTTTCGCGCACCAGTTCAAGGAGATCTACCTCTGGGGCGAGTGGCCGGAGCGCCGCACGGGCGACACCGGCATTGACCTAGTGGCGATCCCGGTCAACCCCACCGCAGGCCCGGTCGCGATTCAGTGCAAGTTCTACGCGCTGGGTCACCGCATTCAGAAGGCGGACATTGACTCGTTCCTCTCGGCGTCGGGCAAGGAGCCTTTCGGCCGCCGCATCGTCGTAGACACGTCGGGCGCGCCGTGGGGTAAGAACGCGCAGGACGCGATCGAGGGCCAGCAGATCCCGGTCTCGCGCATCACGCTGGCGGATCTGCGCGATTCAGACATCGATTGGCGCACGTATTCGCTGGGGTCGACGCAGGCTCCGAAGACCCGCGAGCGCAAGGTTCCGCGCGACCATCAGGTACGTGCGCGCAGCGCGGTGATGTCGGGCTTCGAGGAGCACGACCGCGGCACGATGGTCATGGCGTGCGGCACGGGTAAGACGTTTACGGCGCTGACGATCGCGCGCGAGTTCGTGGAAAAGGAGGGCGGCACCGCCCGAATCCTGTTCGCGGTCCCCTCGCTCGCGCTCCTCAAGCAGACGCTCGACGATTGGGCGGCCGAGGCCGACGGCGCGTTCACGGCGTGGGCGGTGTGTTCGGATACGAAGGTGTCCTCGTCGGCGCGTAACGACACGGCCGAGGAGTCGGCGGTTGACTTGCCGATTCCGGCGACGACGGACGGCCAGCGTCTCGCGGACTCCCTCAACGCAAATAACGCGACGGAGGGCCTGCAGGTCGTCTTTGCGACGTACCAGTCGATCGAGGTCATTCACCGCGCGCAGGAGATCGCGGGCGACGAGTGGCGCGATTTCGACCTGATCATCTGCGACGAGGCCCACCGCACGACGGGCGCGACGCTGACGGGCGAGGACGAGAGCGCATTCACGAAGATCCACAGTGATGAGTTCATCCGCCGCGCGAAGACCCTGTACATGACGGCGACACCGCGTATTTTCGCGGAGAACGCGAAGAATAGGGCATCGGAGAAGGATGCAATCCTGACCTCGATGGACGACCAGGAGACCTACGGTCCGGTGTTCTTCCGCCTAGGCTTTGGCCAGGCGGTGAAGGAGAACCTGCTGACGGACTACAAGGTCATCATCCTGACGGTCAGCGAGGAGGAGGTGTCGCAGCACTATCAGGCGATCGCGGAGATGGGCGGCGAGCTGAACCTCGATACCGCCGCGAAGCTGACGGGTTGCTGGAACGCGCTGGCTAAGCGAAAGAATCGCGGCTCGGACGTGGACTACGGCGAGGACCGCGCGCCGATGCGCCGCGCCGTGGCCTTCTGCAAGGACATCAAGGCCTCGAAGGCGGTCGCGACGCAGTTCCCTGACCTAGTCAACGGGCCTTTTGGCCTGAGCGACCTGAGCAACGACGACGCGTCGGATAACCTGCAGGTCGAGTGCCGCCACGTGGACGGCACGATGAACGCGGCGGTGCGTGCGCGCGAGATGGATTGGCTGACGGAGGGCGCGGGCACGCACGAGGTCCCTGTGTGCCGAATCTTGACGAACGCGCGCTGCCTGAGCGAGGGCGTGGACGTGCCCACGCTGGACGCGGTGCTCTTCCTATCGCCGCGCAAGTCGCAGGTGGACGTCATCCAGGCGGTGGGCCGCGTAATGCGCCGCGCGGAGGGCAAGGACTTCGGCTACATCATCCTGCCCGTGGCGGTGCCGGCGGGCATGGCGCCGGAGCGCGCTCTGGATGACAACAAGCGCTTCCAGGTCGTGTGGCAGGTCCTCAAGGCCCTGCGCGCGCACGACGAGCGTCTGGACGCGGCGATCAACTCGATGGAGCTCAACGGCCAGGGGCCGGAGAACATCATCGTCGAGCAGGTCTCCCTCGAGAAGGCGAAGAAGCAGGACGATCCGCTCGGCGGCAGTGCGCCCGATGGGGACGAGGCCGGGGCCAGATCGTCGGGGTCCGGCACGGACGGCGTAACCCAAGGCATCCAGGGTCAGCTAACGCTGCTGCCGTCGGATTGGAAGGAGTCGGTGTTCGGCCGGATCGTGAAGAAGGTGGGCTCGTCCCTGTACTGGGATGACTGGTCCAAAGACATCGCGACGGTCGCGGAGCGCTACATTCACCTGATCGATCGCCTGCTGGAGGATCCGGAGCGCCAGGACGCGTTCCAGGAGTTCGTGAACGCGCTGCGCACGACGCTGAACCCGGCCGTCGACAACGAGTCAGCGGTGGAGATGCTGGCCCAGCACATTCTCACCGCGCCGCTCTTTGACGCGATGTTCCCGGATCATTCGTTCTCGAAGCAGAACCCGGTGAGCCGAGCGATGAACACGATCGTTGAGATGATCACCGATCATTCGATGATCGAGAACGAGCGTCGCGAGCTGGATTCCTTCTACCGCGCGATGGTCGAGCGCATCGAGGCCGTGCACACCCTGGCGGGCAAGCAGGAGATCATGCGCACGCTCTACGACCGCTTCTTCTCCCAGGCCTTCCCCCGCATGAGCGAGCGCCTGGGCATCGTCTTTACGCCCGTCGAAGTCGTCGACTTCATCATCCGCAGCGCGGATGATGCAATGCGCACGGCCTTCGGCCAGAGCCTGGGGGATCCAGGCGTGGCTATCATCGAGCCCTTCGCAGGGACGGGCACGTTCGTTGCGCGCCTGCTGCAGCTCGGCGTCATCCCGCCCGAGGCCCTGGAACATAAGTACAAGAACGAGATCTTCGCGAACGAGTTCGTGCTCCTCTCCTACTACATCGCGTCGATCAACATCGAGCAGGTCTACCACCAGGTACGCACCGAGCAGGGCGTGGACGAGGGCTACGTCGAGTTCCCGGGCATGACCCTGACGGACACCTTCCAGCTCCACGAGGGCGACGGCACGATCACCGAAGACTTCGAGGGCCTGGCCGCCAACAACGAGCGAGCGCGTGCGGAGAAGGACTCGGCGATCACAGTGATTGTCATGAACCCGCCGTATTCCGCGGGTCAGAACAACGCGAACGACGACAACCAGAACCTGTCGTACCCGCGCCTGGACGAACGAATTGCAAATACCTACGCAACCCACTCCTCCGGAACATCAAAGACCAAGCTCTACGACTCCTACTTCCGCGCACTTCGCTGGGCCACGGACCGCATCGGGGAACGGGGCGTCATCGCCTTCATCTCCAACAGCTCCTTCGTGGACGGCAACTCCACGGACGGCGTGCGCCTGTCGCTGCAAGAAGAGTTCTCCCAGATCTTCATTTACAATCTTCGCGGTGGAATTCGCGGAAAGATGGGAAACGGAGCAAAACGCGAAGGGGGAAACGTCTTCGACATCCAGACAGGAGTCGCTATCTCCGTTCTCATCAAGGATCCCGCGCACTCCGGAACCGCCGACATCTTCTACGCGGAGGCAGAGGACTACGCGACCCGACAGGAGAAGTTCAACCAGATCAACGCCTACGGATCCATCGAGGGAATCAGCGGAGCCGACGCATTCCGTTCCATCACGCCGAACCAGCACGGCGACTGGATCAGCTCCCGCGATGAGCGCTTCGCGACCTTCCAAGAAATCGGAAATAAGGCATTGAAAGGCAAGGAATCAACGCCCGCACTATTCCGACAGTTCTCACTTGGCCTTGCAACACATCGTGATCCATGGTGTTACAATTACTCGGCAAAAATAGTAACATCGAATATGCGTCGAATGATCAAAAACTACAACGCAGAAGTAGATGCAGGCGCTACGAGTACAACGAAATCAAATGATTTTACTCGCATTGCGTGGGGTGGGGACCTGCCCAAGGATCTTGATAGATCCATTCGGCACAAATTTGATCGGACTCGTCTTAGAGTGGGCATATATCGACCATTCTGTACCCAGTCATTGTATTTTTCAGATTCATTGAACGAACGTGTCTACCAGCTTCCGCAGCTCTTCCCAACACCGATTCACCCGAATGTTGCTTTGGGACCATCGGGGGAACGGAGACGAGACTTCAGCATCGGGCTCACCTGCGAACTTCCCGATCTAGAGATGGTCTCCAAGGCTCAGTGGTTCCCCCTCTACATCTGGGAGCCCCTCGCCCCTTCCTCCGGAAGCGAACCCGACCTGTTCACCGACCTGGCGGCCGCATCGGAGAGCCAGGCGGATGGGGCGGCCACGGCCTCGTCCTTGGATTTCTCAAGGCCGATCGGCGACCAGATCCCGGTGATTCTGGACGGGTATCGCCGCGTCGATAACGTCACGGACGCAACGCTGGCCTCGTACCGGGAGCACTACGGGGATGCGGGGATCACGAAGGAGGACATTTTCTTCTACGTGTATGCGCTGCTGCATCACCCGGAGTATCGGGAGCGCTACGAGGATGACTTGAAGAAGATGCTGCCGCACATTCCTCGTGCGGCGGGTTTCCACACGTATGCGAGCGTGGGCCGCGAGCTGGCGGACCTGCACGTGAACTACGAGCGGGTGGAGCCGTATCCGTCGGTGCAGGAGGAGGCGAGCCTGCACGCGCCTGCGGACCCGTGGGAGCGCTACCGGATCGGCGAGCGCAAGATGCGTTTCCCGAAGCTGGGACGCCGCGATAAGGACTTCACGCGCTTGGAGTACAACGACTACGTGACCCTGACGGGCATTCCGGCCGAGGCGCAGGGCTATTCGATTTCGGGCCGCAGCCCCCTGGAGTGGATCATCGACCGCTACCACGTGAAGACGGACAAGGCGTCGGGCATCGTCAACGACCCGAACGACTTCCTGCGCGAGCATGGCCGCCCCGACGCGGTCGTGGACCTGATCAAGTGCCTGGTGACGGTCTCGATGCGAACCCAGGAGCTCCTGGAGACGCTGCCGGCACTTGAGATTCCGGAAAGTTGAGCTAGGACACGTCACACCACCACGGGTTACGAAACAAATCCGGAGGTTATCGACCAAATTACACGGTACGCCAGCTCACATATATGGTCGAGCCGCACATAACAACTAAGGATGAAGCCATTAACAACACTTCTCCGATCAACCTTGAAACTATGTGAGGGATAAAATTGCCAACCTTAAACATATACTGCGACGAAAGCACACACATCCAACACGACTCCATGCCATACATGGTTCTTGGCGCGATTTCGTGCCCGACAGATATGTCCCACGAACTAGCAAAAGGACTGCGCGCCATTAGGCGAAATCACAGCATACCCGACTCTTTCGAAATCAAATGGACGAAAGTATCACCCGCACGACTAGAATTCTATACTGAAATAATCGATTTCTTTTTCAATAATGATGATCTTCAGTTTAGAGCAGTCGTTGCAAATAAAGCAGGGCTAGACCATAGTCGCTTCAATCAAACACACGACGACTGGTATTACAAGATGATGTATTACTTAATATACAGATTACTACCTTCGAACGATAGCGCCTTCATATACCTTGATAAGAAGGACACAAACGGTCAGAACAAGATCAATAAACTACGCGAAGTAATCGCTAATGCCGAATATGACTTTTCAAGAAACAACGTTCGCCGACTACAAATTGTTGAATCACATCACGTCGGCCTACTCCAACTTGCTGATCTCCTAATCGGCGCAGTGAACTATGCTAATCGAAACCTAACAACGAGCGAAGCTAAGTTGACATTAGTGAACCAGATACGCGACATGACCAGTTTACCACTTACTTGCTCCACATCAGCGGATACGACCAAATTCAACATATTTCACTGGAGAGGACAAAGATGACAAACAAAATCTCCAGCCTTACTGAGAAAAGATTCGACATCACACAGCTCTCACAGGAGGAATATATCGATCTCTTATACTCATATTT
>NZ_ALCB01000036.1:0-12618 GCF_000282935.1 Actinomyces sp. ICM39 | reverse complement strand
CTGGGCGCGGACGCGGGCACTGCGCCCTCCGCCCTCGGCACGGGTGAGCGCCTCGACGCGGTCGTCCTCGCCCTCGCCGGGCTGCGGCGCATCGGCCTCGACACCCACGCCACCGACGTGCTCGACCCAGCGATCATGATGCCCGCCCCCTCGCAGGGCGCCCTCGCCATCGAAACGCGCGACGAGGAGGACCCCCTCCTGCGTGCCCTCCTCGGTACCCTCAACCATCGGCCGACCGCGCTCGCGGCCAGCGCCGAGCGCGCCGTCCTCTCCGCCCTGGGTGCGGGGTGTGCGGCACCCGTGGGTGCGTGCGCCCGCGTGGACGAGGCCTCCTCGGCCCTCCTGCTCGACGCACGCGTGATGAGCGTCGATGGGCGCGAGCGGGTCGAGGCGAGTGGCGTGCTCGCGCTCACGGACTCGGTTGGTCGCTGCGACGCCGCTCGCCTCGGCGAGGACGTGGCGCGCCAGCTGCTCGCGTATGGCGCCGCTGAGGTCACCGACTTGGGTGCGACGAAAGTGCCGAGGCAATCCTCGTGAACGAGCCCCACGTGAGCGCACCCCTGAACGGGCGGCGGATCCTCCTGACCCGCGCCAAGCCCGATGACGCCATCGCGCGCGCCCTGCGCCTCGCCGGGGCTCAGGTGGATGCTCTCGCCCTCACCGTGTCGACGCCGCTGGAGTCCGCGCAGCTCGATGAGGCTCGCGGCCGGCTCGCTGACGGCGGATACGCGTGGGTCGTGTTCTCCTCCTGGAGGGCCGCGCGGGCCGTCGTTTCCGTCCTTTCACGCGCTCGCTCGCTCGGCACGCGCATCGCCGCCGTCGGCGAGGCCACGGCCCGATGGATCAGCGACCACGCGGGGGTGAACGCCGACATGACCGGCGCCGGATCCGCCGCCGCGCTGCTCGAGTGCTTCCCTGCCCCGGCCTCCGGTGCGCGCCCGGTCCTCATCCCCCGGTCGGCGGCAGCGCCCGACACGCTGCCAGCCGGGCTGAGCTCCCTCGGCTGGAGCGTCGAGGCCGTCGACGCCTACACCACCACTGCCGCCGACGCCGCCGATATTCCCGACAATATCGCGGGGAATTTCCGCGCGGGGCACTACGACGCGGCGGTCCTCACCGCCTCCTCCCAGGCGCGCGCCCTCCCCCCGCTCCTCGGGATGCCGCCCCCCTCAACCCGGGTCGTGACCATCGGCGCACCCACCGCAGCCACCGCCAGGCGGCAGGGGATCGCGGTCGCGGCCCAGGCCTCGTCCCCCACACCCGATGCCATCGTCCGCGCCCTCATCGACGCCCTCGACCACCCCGCCCAAACCGACGCACCTGAAGAAAGAGACTCATGACCACCGTCCCCGAATCCGTTACCTCCTACCTCGCCGAGGCCGGGGTGGACAGCGCCCCGATCCCGACGATCCGCCCGCGCCGCCTGCGCTCGACCCCCGCGATGCGCGCGCTCGTGCGCGAAACTCACGTTGATCCGGCCAAGCTCATCTGGCCTGTTTTCGTGCGCGACGACATCGACGAACCCCGCGAAATCGCGGCAATGCCGGGCCAGTACCAGCACACGATCGACTCGCTGCGCCGAGCCGCAGCCGAGGCCGCCGAAGCGGGCGTGGGTGCCATCGACCTGTTCGGCGTGCCCGCCCGCCGCGACGCGATCGGCTCCCAGGCGTGGGCGGAGGATGGGATCCTCAACCGTGGCCTCGCCGCCGTGCGTGCCGAGGTTGGGGACGCCCTCGTCGTGTGCGCGGACACCTGCCTGGACGAGTTCACCGACCACGGGCACTGCGGCCTCCTCGATTCCGAAGGTGGTGTCGACAACGACGCGACCCTGCCGCTCTACCAGGCGATGGCGATTTCCCAGGCGCGCGCGGGCGCGCACATGGTGTCGCCCTCGGGCATGATGGATGGCCAGGTCGCCGCGATCCGCGTGGCCCTCGACCAGGCGGGATATGCGGACGTCGCTATCCTCGCCTACTCCGCGAAGTACGCGTCCGCCTACTTCGGGCCCTTCCGCGAGGCCGTCGGTTCCACGCTCAAGGGTGACCGTCGCACCTACCAGCAGGACCCCGCGAACCGACGCGAAGGCCTTTTCGAGGCGCTGCTCGACGCGGCCGAGGGCGCCGACATGCTCATGGTTAAGCCCGCCGGCCCCTACCTCGATGTGCTGGCCGACGTGGCCGCCGCCTCCGATATTCCCGTCGCCGCCTACCAGGTGTCCGGTGAGTACGCGATGGTCGAGGCCGCCGCCGCCAACGGGTGGATCGACCGCACCCGCGTCATCGACGAATCCCTCACCGGTATCTTCCGTGCGGGAGCCGACTCCGTCCTCACCTACTGGGCCCTCGAAGTCGCCCGCCGGGCCCGCTGAGCGCGCATCCTCGTGCCGCTATCCCTCTTACCCCTGATGAAGGTAGCTATGACCACTAACGAAACCGCATTCTCCCAAGCAAAAGCCGTCATCCCCGGCGGCGTCGACTCGCCCGTGCGCGCCTTCGGCGGCGTCGGTGGCACCCCGCGCTTCATCGCGAGCGCGAGCGGCGCGCGCGTCACCGACGTCGAGGGACGTTCCTATGTGGACCTGGTCGGGTCGTGGGGTCCGGCGCTGCTCGGCCACGCGTACCCCGAGGTGGTCGCCGCCGTCCAGGAGGCGGCCTCGCGCGGCCTGTCCTTTGGCGCTCCCACCGAAACTGAGACGCTGCTGGCCAGCGCCGTGCGCGAGCGCGTGCCCTTCGCGCAGCGTGTCCGCTTCGTGTCGACGGGCACCGAGGCGACGATGACGGCGATCCGCCTGGCGCGCGGCGCCACCGGGCGCGACCTCATCGTGAAATTCGCCGGCAATTACCACGGCCATTCCGACGGCCTGCTCGCAGCCGCCGGTTCGGGTGTCGCCACGGGCGGCCTGCCCGGGTCGGCCGGCGTCCCCGAGGCGATTACCGCCCAGACCATTGTCTTGCCCTACAACGACGTCGACGCCCTGCGCGCGTGCTTCGAGCAGGTGGGTGGCAGCATTGCCGCCGTCATCTTCGAGGGTGCCCCCGCCAACATGGGCACGGTCCCGCCCCACCCCGGGTGGAACCGCGAGATCCGCCGCCTGTGCACCGCGCACGGCGCGCTCATGATCCTCGACGAGGTCCTCACCGGCTTCCGCGTTGATCCTGCCGGCTGGTGGGGCCTCGAGGCCGTGGCCGGGTGGGTCGACGGCGCGCCCTCGGGTCGCTACAGCGCCGGCTTCGTTGACGCGTCCTGCGTGGAGGGCGCCGACTGGGTGCCCGACCTGGTGACCTTCGGCAAGGTCGTGGGCGGCGGCATGCCCCTGGCGGCCGTCGCCGGGCGCGCGGACGTCATGGACCTGCTGGCCCCCCTGGGCCCCGTCTACCAGGCGGGCACGCTCTCGGGCAACCCCCTGGCCACGGTCGCCGGACTGCGCACCCTCGAACTCGCTGATCAGAGCGTGTACGACCGCGTGAACGCCTCGGCGCAGGAGATCAGCACGATCGTGTCGGACGCGCTCAGCGCTGCCGGCGTCGCCCACCGCGTCCAGCGCACGGGATCCCTGTTCTCCGTCATGTTCGGCGAGGCCGCGGCCTCCTCGGGCGTGTACGACTACGATCAGGCGCGCGCCCAGGAGGCGTGGCGCTACGCCCCCTTCTTCCACTCGTTCCTGTCCTCGGGTGTGGCCCTGCCGCCCTCGGTGTACGAGGTGTGGTTCGTGTCCGGCGCTCACGGCGAGGCGGAGCTGGAAGCCATTGCCGCCGCCGCTCCGGCGGCCGCGCGGGCTGCCGCTGCGGCTCAGCCCGAGTAATCGACTGCCTCGCGGCGCCTGTGCCGTGACCGGTTGAGGGGTGGGGATCTGCTGGGTCCCCACCCCTCGTTCGTGGAGTCTGTGATAGCCGGGGGTGCGGTTCCTCGAACGCGGAGCGACGGTGCTCGTGACGCGTATCGAAGACGAGGTGGGGCTGGGGTGGGTGCGGGCAAAGAAAAAGCGCGACACCTTCGTGGTGTCACGCTGGCGGGGGAGGGGCGCGTGTCGTTCACGCGCCCCGCATAGGCTCAGGCGCGCGTGCGAGCGATCGAGAGGATCGCGGGGGAGACGATCAGGGCGGTCAGAGCGATGACGACCGCGAAGACGACCGAGGCGACGGAAGCGACCTGCAGGGCGGCGAAAACGCCGAGGGCCGCGAGGGCGACGATGAGGGCCACGAGCACGGAAGCCGAGGCGGTGGCCTGGGACATGGTGGGGGCGGTTTCAGCCTTGACGATGTTGTTCATGGGGTTCTCCTTGAGAGTGTCTTCGCACGGATGCGCGAAGCGCGCCCCGCACGCCAGCGTGTTTGTGGACCTGTTGGCCCGTGCCGCCCGGGTGGGCGACGGCATCAAAAAAGGGGGCTGACTCGTGGTCGCCCCCCTTGGTGCAGCTCCAATTCTACGCGGATTCCACCGCTCGGTCTATACCGCGCAAGCGCTTGTAAGGCATGGCACAAGCATTGTAAAAGCCTGTTAAAGAGCTGTTTTGCCATGGAAAAAGACATGCGTGAAAATTAGTGGAGAACATGCCAGTTCGTGCAAGTGTGCCCGAGTGGGGACTCCACCCGGGCACACAGTGTCACTCGGCTCGTGCCACATTCATGGCTTGGAGGCCCTTTGGTCCTTCAATCGCCTCATATTCGACCTTCTCGCCCTCTAGAAGAGTGCGGCGCCCAGATTGGCCGACGATGTTTGAATAGTGCACGAAGACGTCGCCGGATTCGTCATCAGGAGTAATGAATCCGAAGCCTTTGGCGTCGTTGAACCATTTGATGGTCCCGGTAGCCATGGGCCCTCCTTCGTGTTCGCCCCAACGCTGGGGCACCGTTCGGCTCCGCCTGTGGAGCCGACATGGTCCCGACGGCCCGGCCCGGCATCGTTGTCCCCCGGACTGGGCGTGCGGAATCACACTTATACGGTACCGCACTCGCGGCAAAAATGTGGCTGACCTGCGTAATCGCGACGAAGAAGTTTTTGGTGTGTTGGCGCTACTTGTCTCCACTCAGACGAACCGGAACGATCGCCTGCACGTCCTCTCCCTCGAAGGCCACGCTCCCGATTGCCACGTCCACCCCGAAGACGCTCGCGAGGGTGTCCGCGTTCATGACGGAGGATGCCGGGCCGACCACGGCCTCGTGCGTGGAGGAGAAAAGTGCGACCTGGTCCGCGACGCGCAGGGCGTGCGCCGGGTAGTGCGTGTTCATGATGACGGCGAGGCCTCGGTCCCTCACGAGGCGCTCCAGGAGTCCCAGGACAATGAGCTGGTTGCGGAAGTCGAGGCCGGTCTCCGGCTCGTCGAGCACGAGGACGCGCGGGTCGGCGACGAGGGCGCGGGCGATGAGGATCATCTGGAATTGGCCGCCCGACATGGTCGCGCAGTGCATCTCGGCCAGGTGGGAGGCGCCCACCTCGTCGAGGACGTCACGGGCCATGCGTTCCTCGCGCGCTCCGGGCTGGGCGAGGGTGCGCATGTGCGGGGCGCGCCCGACCATGACCATCTCGAGGCCGGTGAGCGCCACGTTGGATGCGTTGCGGGCTTGCGGCACGTAGGACAGGACGCGGCCCAGCGCCCGGGTCGACATCGACGAAATCGGGGTGCCGTCGATGAGCGTGCGCCCGCTGTCCCACTTCTGCAGGCCGATCATGGTGCGCAGTAGCGTCGTCTTTCCGGCGCCGTTGGGCCCCAGGATCGCCAGGAGCGAGCGCTCGGGCACCTCGAAGGACACGTTCGTCAGGATTGGGGAGGGGGCACCCGGGTATGTGAAGGTCGCGTTTTCGACGCTGATCATCGCGCTCCTCCCGTCCGGCGCAGCAGCACGATAAAGAAGGGGGCGCCGATGATGGCCGTCAGGATCGAAATGGGAATTTCCGAGGCCGACAGGGATCGTGCAAGCGTGTCGATGACGATCATGAGCGCCGACCCGAGCAGCAGTGACACGGGGATGACCGCGCGGTTGTTCTGTCCGCACAGCATGCGCGCGCAGTGTGGCACGAGCAGGCCGACCCAGCCGACCTGGCCGCACATCGAAATGACCGAGGCCGTGATGACCGTCGAGGCGACAATGAGGATCGCGCGCATGAGGGAGACGTTGACGCCGGCGGAGCGGGCCTCGTCCTCCGAGAGGGAGAGGATGTTGAGCTGCCAGCGCAGCGCCACGATGACGACGACGCCCGCGATGATGAAGGGTGCTCCCAGCGCGATCTGGTGGTAGGTGACCGCGGCGAGGGAGCCCATCAGCCAGTAGGTGATCTCGGGGAGCTGGCTCGTCGGGTCGGCCGTCAGCTTGAGCAGTGAGAGGACCGCGTTCGCCAGGGCGGAGACGATGACGCCGCCGAGCACGAGCGTGATGACATTGAAAGAACCCGTGCGCGTGCGCGAAATCGCCGTCGTAAAAGCCATTGTTGCCAGTCCCGCGACGAGGGCCGCGGCCTGCACACCGATCAGGTTCCAGTCCAGCAGCAGTGCGATGACTGCGCCGACGCATGTGCCCGCCGCGACGCCCAGGGTGTCCGGCGTGGCCAGGGGGTTGGAGAAGAGGGACTGGAACGAGGCGCCCGCGACGGACAGGCCCCCGCCGATCAGGATGGCCACGATGATGCGGGGCGCACGCAGGTCAAAAACGACGGAGTTGACGCGTGGGGGAACCGCCGGACCTCCCCAGAAACGTGCGCGCAGCGCCGCAACCACGTCCTCCAGGGATACGGAGAAACGGCCGATGAGCATGGCTGCTACCGCGCACACGACGATGAGGGCGACCAGCGTGGGGATCACCCACACGCGCAGTCGCCCGTTCCTGGTCAGCACAGACTTCATGATGTCCTCTCCCCGACGCGCGTCGGGAGTAAAGCGCACAAGGGACCCCGGCCTCGTCGATAGGGAAGACGAGGCCGGGGACAGGTATCAGGACGCGGAGTCCGGGTTGATGATGCGCTGAGCCTGCTCGTCCGTGAGCGTGAAGTTGTACATCTTCTGGTAGTAGTCCTTCGTCATCGACACGAGGTCAACGTCGGAGAACTGCTCCGGGTACAGGGACGCGCCGATCCAGTTCGCCACGATCGGGGAATCCGGGTTGGGGGTGAACCAATTCCACATGCCCAGGCCGGTGGAGTAGACGCGGCCGGACTTCACGGAGCTGAGGGTGGACAGGTCCACGCCCTCGACCGAGTTCGTCAGGACGGTGTTTGCCGTCATGTTCGACATGCCCTTGCCGGTGACGAGGAGGACCTGGGGGTCCCACGTGAGGACCTGCTCGAAGGTGACGGGCGTGTGCGAGGTGTCGGTGTCGCGCGTGACGTTCGTGTAGTTCAGCGAGTCGGCCCATTCGTTGGTGAACCAGCCGTCCTTGCCGCCCGCGACCGCGAGCTGGCCGTCGGCCGCGCCCATGAGCACCATCGTCGAGACCTTCTGGTCCTCGGGAACCTTCGCGGTGCGCGCGCGGGCGTCGGCGACGAGGTCCTTGCCGAGCGCGATCTTGTCGGCCATGTGGCCGTCCTCGTTGAAGACGTCCTCGAGGAGCTCCATCCACTCCGCGTAGGTCTCCGAGGGGTTGCCCAGCGTCGTGAAGCCGACGGCCGGGATGCCGGCCTTGCGGAACATTTCGCCGTGTTCCTTGTTGAAGGCGTTGTAGAAGACGACGTCGACGTTCAGGTTGAGCAGGGCCTCGGCGTTGAGTTCGCCCTTGTCGTAGTAGCTGGTGTCCACCTGCATCATTTCGGGCGCCATCTCGGCGGCGATCGTCTGGCTCATGGCCTTGACGCGTGCGGCGCTCATGCCCACCAGGTAGGGGGCCTTGCCGTCGAAGTAGGCCAGGTAGGTGGATTCGATCGGGATCTGGTCGATGGCGACGCGGGTGATCTTTTCGGGCAGGACGACCTCGTTGCCCGCGTGGTCGGTGATCGTGCGCGTCGACGAGGCCGAGGCCTCCTGGGTGGTCTGCTCTGATTGGGCGGTGGTGGAGCCGGAGCCGCCCGCGCAGGCGGTGAGGGCGAGGGTGGCGGTGGCCAGGATTGCGGTCAGGGTGGCGAGGCGGGTTTTCATTGGGTCCTCTCGTGTTTTTGGGATTATGAGGGAGATGCTACACAAAATTAGGTGTTCCTCACAAGGTTGAGTGCGGCATTATGACACGGTGTTTTTTCCTTGGGGTCGCGTAGAGGTTTTTGTGGTGTCGATGTGTGTTTCTTGGACGCAGATGAGCATGCTCGTTTTTATCCTGACGTCGATAGGTAGATGCGCGTGGAAGGAGCATCATGGCTGCGGAGCTCGATCTGGAGCGCGCCCTCGTCATTGGGGTCGCGTCCAGTGCCCTGTTTGACCTGGAAGAGTCCGACGCGGTGTTCCGCGAGCAGGGCGAGGAGCGGTATCGGGAGTATCAGCGAGACCATCTCGATGATGTCCTCGAACCGGGGGTTGCGTTCCCCTTTATTCGCCGCCTCCTCGACCTGAATGACCTGTCGGATCGAGAGCGCCTGGTGGAGGTCGTCATCCTCTCGCGCAACGACCCGGAGACCGGGATGCGGGTGATGCGTTCTGTCGCGAGTCACGGCTTGGACATCACGCGCGCGATCTTCATGCAGGGCCGTGCCCCATATCGCTTCATGAGGCCGCTGCGCATGTCGCTGTTCCTCTCCGCGAACGAGGCCGACGTGCGCGAGGCGATCAGCCTTGGATTCGCGGCGGGCCACGTCGTTGGGCGTGCCGTGCCGGATGACGGGGACACGGATCTGCGCATCGCTTTCGACTTCGACGGCGTCCTGGCCGACGATTCAGCCGAGCGCGTGTTCCAGAGTGGAGGCCTCGAGGAATACCATGAGAATGAGAGCGCCCTGGCAGAGGTGCCTCTCGATCGTGGGCCGATGGCCGATTTTCTGGAGAAGATCAACCGGATTCAGGGGATCGAGGACTCAAAAAGTGTGGATGATCCGCAGGGGTACCGACGTCGGGTCCGCGTTGCCGTCGTGACGGCGCGTAGCGCCCCCGCCCATGAGCGCGCGATTAACTCCATCCGGCAGTGGGGCCTGAGCGTCAACGATGCGTTCTTCCTGGGAGGCCTCCCGAAGGGCCCCATGCTGGAGGTGCTCCAGCCGCACATCTTCTTCGACGATCAGCGCCGCCACGTGGAAGGTGCTGCCCTCTCAACCCCGAGTGTCCACATCCCCTTCGGAGCACTCAATCGGGAGTAGGTGATGAGGCGTGTGTCGGTCGCTCATAGCTCATCATGCTTTGCTGGTATCCCGGCCCGGCGGTCGCAGATGTGGGCGGGGCCTGGGAGACTAGACGCATGAGCTCATCCGCGCGCGATGCCCGCCGCCTCACTCCCGTCGAGGTGGCGACCGCTGGCGCGCTTTCGGGCCTGGCCGTCACCTTCGGCCTCATCGCCGCGGTCACCCCCGTCTTCCAGCTCTTCTTCCAGGTCGCCACGGCCGTCCCCCTCGCCATGGTCTCCCTCAAGCTGCGCCCCCGAGCCGCGGTTGCAGCCTTCGCCTCGACGATCCTCCTCGCCATCGCTGTCGGCGGCGTCGCCACCGCCGGCCGCTCCTTCCAGGCGGCCCTCGTCGGCCTCATCATCGGCTTCCTCCATAAGAAGCGCGCCTCCTGGCTGCCCGTCTGCGGCGTCGCCGCCGGCCTTGGCGTCATCTGGGGCGTCGGCACCGGCATCGCGTTCTGGATCCTGTCCGACCTGCGCACCCTCGGCCTCGAAAGTATCCGAAAGACACTCGACGGCTTCCTCAAGCTGGTCGGCCACATCCCCCACTCCGGCGGCTTCGTCGACGCAGGGCATCAGCTCGGCCAATGGTTCGTCGACTGGTGGTGGATCTGGATCCCTGTCACCCGCTTTATTGGCGTGGCCTTCCTGGTCCTCGCCGCACGGTGGCTCCTCGGCGCCATCCTTAGCCGCATCTCCCTCGACGCGGGCTGGGACCCGCTCCTGGCTGCGACCGCCCGCTCTGCGGACCCGAGTGAAGGGGCCGAGGCCTCGTCCCCCCTGCCCCTCACCCTCACCGACGTCGACTTCACCTACCCGGGCGCCGACCACCCCGCCCTGAGCGGTGTCACCCTCAGCTTCGAGCAGCCTGAATTCACGGTCATCGTCGGGCATAACGGCTCGGGCAAGTCCACCCTGGCCCTCCTCCTCGCGGGTGCCGAACCTGGCTCGGGTGTGCGTGAGGGCGGTGGCGTCCTCGGAGCTGTCGGTGGGACCGCGCTCGTGGGACAGCGCTCTGAACTCCTTGTTCTCGGACAGAGTGTCGCCGAAGATGTCACCTGGGGCATGAGCGCGGAGCACATTGTCGGCCTCGACCTCGATGAGCTGCTTGAGCGCGTCGGCCTCGCGGGCCTCGCCGACGCCGACCCGCGCTCGCTCTCCGGCGGGCAGCTTCAGCGCCTCGCGCTCGCGGGCGCCCTCGCGCGCTCCCCGCGCCTGCTTATCTCCGACGAATCCACCGCCATGATCGACCGGGCTGGCCGCGTCGAGATGCTCGACCTCCTCGCATCCCTGCCCGCGCGCGGCATCGCCGTCGTCCACATCACCCACGACCCCGCCGAAAGCGCGCGCGCCGACCGCGTCGTCACGATTCGTAGCGGGCGCATCGTCTCCGATCGACGCGCGGGGGAGGGCGCTCCCCTCATCGACGAGGCCGGGGATCCTTCCGCTTCCCACGCCACCGGTGTGTCGACTGTGTCGTCTGTGGCGGGCGCGCCCGCCCTCATTAAGGCCGCCCACCTGTGGGCTGACCGTGTCGCCCACACCTACGACCTCGGCACCCCCTGGGAGAAGCCGGTCCTACGCGACGTCAGCCTCATCCTCGACCCCGGGCAGGCCATGCTCATCACCGGGGACAATGGTTCGGGTAAGACGACGCTCTCGCGCGTCCTCACCGGCCTGCTCGTCCCCACCTGGGGGCGGGTCACCCTCGGCGGGCGTCCCATGGAGCGCTGCGTCGGCGACGTCGCCCTCTCCATGCAATTCGCGCGCCTCCAGCTCCAGCGCCCCTCCGTGCGCTCCGACATTCTCGCCGCCGCCGGTCATGGGCCGCGCATCGGCACCGGATCTGTGCATCGCAAGGGTGCCATCAGCCGTGAGGAAGGCGACCGCATCGTCGCCGAGGCTATGGAACTCGTCGGCCTCGACCCCGCCCTCGCCTCGCGCGGCATCGACGACCTCTCCGGCGGGCAGATGCGCCGCGTCGCCCTCGCTGGGCTGCTCGCCTCCCACCCGAGCGTCCTCATCCTCGACGAGCCCATGGCTGGCCTCGACGCAACCTCGCGCGACCTGCTCATCTCCGTCCTGGACGAGCGCCGGCGCGCCGGCCTGTCCATCCTCGTCATCTCCCACGACCTCGAAGGCATGGACTCCCTGTGCGACACCCATGGACGCCTCGCAGAGGGGGTGCTCTCATGATGGAACCCCATTCCGCCTGCGGGGCGACCGGCCCCGGCGGCGGCGCCAGCGAGGGCCGATTCTCGAGGACCCCACCCGGCCTCGGCGAAGGGCCCCCGCGCCCGAAGCCCCGGCGAAGCGCGGGCTTCCCCCTGCCTCGTCCCCTGCCCTGGTCGACGCCACTGTCGCGCGCCTGGCCCGGCACCCTTATCGCCTGCTGGACGGTGCTCACCACCTGCGTGATCCTGTCGCCGCGGTGGTCGACGCTCGCGATCGTGGGAGGCCTCCTTCTCCTTGCCTCGCTGATCGTTCGCCTCCCCGTCAGCGTCGCCCCGCGTCCGCCCATGTGGTTTGTCTCCGGCTTCATCGGCGGCTGTATTGGCGCGTGGCTGGGGGATGGGCTCGAGCTCTTCCTGCGCGTCTCCACCCTGGCGCTCGTCGTCCTGTGGGGGTCCGGGCTCATCGCGTGGGTGACGCCGACCGCCGCGCTCGCGGGCGCACTGCGATTTTTCCTGCGGCCGCTGCGGCTCCTGGGGGCGCCGGTTGATCAGTGGTCGCTCGTCATGGCCTCGGCCCTGCGAGGCCTGCCGATGCTGCGCGATCAGGCGCAGGCGGTGCTCGACACTGCCAAGTTGCGCCTCGGCCAGGATGTGGCCACGCTGTCGCTGCGCGGGTATGCGCGCCTGTGCGTCGATGTCATCACCGCGATCCTGTCCGCCACCTCGCGTGGGGCAGCTGAAACTGGGCGCGCGATGTCTATGCGCGGGGCTATCGAGTCCCAGGATGGTGCGACTCGTGGGGCGCGCGTGCGGCTCGGATGGGTCGATGCTGCTGTGATCGCTGTGAGCCTGTTGGGTGTTGCTGGCATCGTTGCGTGCAGGTTGATGCCGTAGTGTGCCGGTCGTATCTTTCGTTGAAATAGTGCTGTTTAATCCAGGTTGTACGGGGTCTTGTGCCCTGGGTCATACGGTGCTGATTTGACGCGGGGGGTGTGATGCCCCTATTCTTTCTGGGTACGCGCGAGTGGCGGAATAGGCAGACGCGCACGGTTCAGGTCCGTGTTCCAGTGATGGAGTGGGGGTTCAACTCCCCCCTCGCGCACGATGAAACCGCAGATCCTTTCGGGATCTGCGGTTTTTGTTTTCCCTGGTTGTTGCTTGCGGCCCCATGGGTGTTCCGGGCGCCGCGTGTGCTTTGTGAGGCCGGGCTGCTTGCT
>NZ_ALCB01000035.1:0-12473 GCF_000282935.1 Actinomyces sp. ICM39 | reverse complement strand
GCACACCACGACGGCGACGAGCACCCCAAGGACACCGACGACAAGCACTCCGCCAAGACCGACGACGCCGACTCCAAGTCCCCCAAGGACGAGGCCGACACACACAAGTCCGACAAGGACGGTGACGCCAAGTCCGACAAGGACAACACCGACGCCAAGTCCGACAAGGACAACACCGACGCCAAGTCCGACAAGGACAACACCGACGGCAAGTCCGACAAGGACGACACCGACGGCAAGTCCGATGACGACAATGGGGGCGGAGAGTCTGACAACGATACCGTCTCCGACAAAAACCCGGAAGAATCACAGGAAATCAAATCCGAGGAAGGTACTGGCGAGGAAAAGCGCAACCCGCATTCTGGTGACCCTGACCACAACTGGGGAACCTACGTTGACGAAAATGGGGTTCCCCACATTGACCCTTCTGACCCCCGTCCTTACTTAAATCCGAAGAATAGGCCTTCACTCAAGGAACAGACAATTCTCGATGTCTGGAACGAAGAGGTAAGGCCTGACGGGACAGTTGTGGACCCTGCAGGCAGAGTCATCGAATGGACACCCGGCACCTCCCGCCGAGGAGTATGGGATATGGGCCACATACCCGGCGAAAAATATCACGACAGGTGGCTCGAGTACGTCAACGGGGAGATGACCCCTGCCGAATTTAGAGAGTGGTACAATACAGCTGAGCATTATCGCGTTGAGCATCCAACCACTAATCGCAGCCACAAGTACGAAGGCCTCGACAAATGAACATCTTTCTCACGGCGAATATGAAGACATTTGAGGACTTTGTCGCCCTCTACTCCGAGGGGGACGAGGCGCGCGCGAACCGGGGGCGCTCCCTGTTCAGTTACGCTCTCGGGAACAGCAAACCGGAGGAGCGATACAAGATCGTCGACTTCCTGCTCAAACGCAATCCGTCATTCGCCCACAAGTCCGGTGACGGGGCGTCACTCCTACACATCCTACTGGGCGCCGTCAAGCACGACCCCGCGCGCGACGCCGCCATCGCACAGGTCCTGGTCGACCACGGGGAGACCTTCAACTGCCTCGATAATCGCAAGCGCCTCCCCCTCCAGTACCTACTCCCCCTCCACCGCTACTCCGACGAGGACCTGGCACCCATCTACGACGTCGTCTTCGCGTCCCCCGACCCAGGCTTTACAACCGTCGTTGACGGGGGAAAGCCCTTCAATGAACTCGTCCGCGCATTCGAGGACCGGCAAGTCCTCGCGGACCGCATCGACGACTACCTGCGCACGCAGGATGACACTCACCGAGAGGAGCAATAATGCGCCCCACCTACATTCGCGGCGCCGGTGCCGCCATCGTCTCGCGCAAAATTGTCGAACGAACCGGCAACATCAAGTGGCTGACCCGCGAGGAACCCTTCGCCCCTCAGGACTCCGGCTGGCGCGTGCTATCCGACCGCGACACCGCCGAGTACCTGGATGATCCAAAAAACATGACCGTCGTTGACTTCAACGAGCTGTGCGACATCGAGCCCGCCTGCATCGGCATCTACGACCTGCCGATCGGCTCCGACATTCAACTCGTCGTCGAACCTGACGGCCGCCGGCGCTGGTTCGACAACAAGACCGAAAAAGAGATTTCCTTCCGCTGACTCACACAGCAGCCCCGCCCTCACAGGTGAGTGAGCCACACGAGGGTCGCGTACGGGATGGTGACCAGCTCCCCCGGCGCGTAGCCGAGGTGCTCGTAGAGGTACCAGCGCAGGTTCGCCTGCATCCGCGCCCGCACCGCCTCCGAGGACCGGCAAGTCCTCGCAGACCGTATCGACGCCTACCTGCGCGCACAAGGTGACAACCACCGACAGGAGCACTGATGTACACCACCTACATTCGCGACGCCGGGTACGCCTTCGTCTCGCGCAAGATCGCCGAACGGACCGGCAACATCAAGTGGCTCATCCGCGAGACACCAATTGCGTTGGATGATTCCGGATGGCGCGTCCTCTCCGACCGCGACACCGCCGAGTACATCCGCGACTCGAAGAATCTCTTCCTGGCAGACTTTAACGACATCTGCAATCTCGAGCCCGCCTGCATCGGCATCTACGACCTGCCGATCGGCTCCAACATCCAACTGGTCGTCGAGCCCGACGGCCGCCGGCGATGGTTCGATAACAAGACCAAGAAGGAGATTCCGTTCCGCTGACTGACGCAGCGGCCCCGCCCTTACCCGTGGGTGAGCCACACGAGGGTCGCGTAGGGGATCGTCACCGTCTCCCCCGGCGCGTAGCCGAGGTGCTCGTAGAGGTACCAGCGCAGGTTCTCCTGCATGCGCGCCCGCACCGCCTCCGACGAACGGATATACGAGGAGCGGGTCGTCCCCAGGGTGAGGATCTCCTCGGGTGTCATGTGATCCTCCCAGGCGACCTGCGTGAGGGTCATCGGGGCGAAGCCACCGCCCGGCGTGGGGGGCCTGTCGGGGCGGTGCACGTCGCCAGAACGCATGATGCGCGTCAGGCGATGCACCCACGGGATCGACACGGCCATCTGATTCCAGACGATCGCGAGCGCGCCGCCGGGTGCAAGGATTCGGGCTGCCTCGAGGCCCGCACGCTCCGGATCCATCCAGTGCCAGGACTGCGCAAACACGACGATGTCATACACGTCGTTCGGTAACCCGGTCTCTTCCGCGACGCCATCGTGCCACGTGACCCCCTCGATCGGCGAGGCCTGAGCTCGCATCGCCTCGGAGGGCTCAACCGCGTCCACGAGGAGACCACCGCGGGCCAGGAGCTCGCTCATCTTGCCGGTGCCCGCGCCGATGTCGGCGGCGCGCAGAGCGTCATCCCGGCCCGACGCTTCTACGCCCCGCGCCCGCCGCGCAGCGTCGACCAACGCGGCCACGGCCTCGTCCGGGTAGGCGGGGCGCACGGAGTCGTAGGCACCGCCCTCCCCGACGAAGGGGTTGACCTCGAGGGAATCGGACACCCTGTTCGATATCGCCTTGCAATCCCCGTACTGCGGCCACGAAAGAGAGGTGTCCGCGCGTCCGCCCATGGCCTCGTCCTTGGGGACGCTCACAGGAGCGAGCTCCCCAGTCGGCACACGTTGTCGACGTAGTGGACATGCCACGGCTGACCGCGCCACTCCTCGTAGGTGAGCTCGCGGGAGGCCTCGCGCGTGCGCTCGTCGTTGCCGTGCAGCATCTCGACCAGGCGCGAGCTGTCGGCGACGAGGACGATCTCGTAGTTCAGGCCGAAGGAGCGCACGTCCATGTTGGAGGAGCCGATGATGCACAGGCTCCCATCGACGACCATGTACTTGGAATGCAGCATCCGCGGCTTGCGATAGAGGTGGATGCGCACGCCCGCCTTCAGGAGCGGCCCGTAGTAGGAGCGCTGGGCGTGGCCGACCAGGAACTGGTCGAATTGCTCGGAGACGAAGAGCTCGACCTCGACGCCCGACAGTGCGGCGTTCGTCAGCGCGGTCATGAGGGCCTCGTCGGGGATGAAGTAGGGGCTCGTGATCGACACGTGCGTGCGCGCCGAGGAGATCATGTGGATGAACGCCCGCAGGTTCGGCTCGCCCTTGAACGCGGGGCCGGACGGGATGATCTGCATCGCCGAGGCCTGCTCCTCCTCGCGTTCTGCCGCTACCTCCGCGGCGGGCGGAGTGAGGACCGCGGGGGTCAGGATCTCCTTGCACGCGTAGTACCAGTCGACGGCGAAGACCGCCTGGATCTGCGCGACGATGGGGCCCGTGACGGACACGCTCGTGTCGTCGTAGAGCATGCCGGCCTTGGCGTACGAGGGGGTGTCGTAGTCGGGGGCTACGAGGTTGTGGGAACCGATGTAGGCCTCGCGCCCATCGACGACGAGGATCTTGCGGTGGTTGCGCAGGTCGGGGCGACGGATCTGCCCGCGCAGGGGCGCGAAGGGCAGCATCTCGTGCCACTCGATGCCCATGGCGTTCAGGCGACGCCGGAAGTCCTTGTGCCCGGGAATCGTGCGCATGCCGTGGTGGTCGACGAGCAGGCGGACGGTGACGCCACGGGCGACCGCGCGCTCGAGGGCCTCGTAGAAGGGGGCCGTGTACTCGTCCCACGAGGTCTGGTAGTACAGGGCGTTCACGTGGTGGGTGGCCGTATCGATGCTGGCCGCCATGGCCCGGAAGGTCTCGGCCGTGTCGTTGTAGAGGCGACCGACCTGCCCCGCCGAGGCCGGAAATCCACTCAGGTTGCCTGCCAGGCGCATGATCGAGGCCGTGTCATCGTCCGAGCCAAAAGGCAGGCCGTCGGGTCCCGTGGGCACCTCGTAGGACTCTGGTTCGGGCGCGGTCGAGCCGGCCACGATGTCCTCCACCAGCTGACTGGCCTCGGGATCGTCGTCGAGGCGTCGGCCCATCGCCCACCAGGACCCAAAAATAAAGTAGAGCGGCACACCCAGGAGCGGCCACAGGAAGATCAGCAGCAGCCACGCGGTCGACGTGGACGCGCGCCGGTGCTTGGGCACGACACCCAGCGCGACGACGCGGATCGCGAACTCGAAGGCCCCGAAGAGGAGCCACCCCCACAGCGGGGGTTCGGGAGGCGGCGGCAGCATGCGCCTATTCTACCGAGCGCCCCAGATCCTGGTCGGCCCATCGCTGCCAATGCGGCGCGTAGGTCTGCCCGTCGCGCGCGAGCGCCCGGTTTCGGCGTTCGTCCTCGCCGGGGTCCGCGATCCAGATGACGAGATCGGCCTCGGCCTCGATGGCACCGCAGCCCTCGATGATCGTCGGGACGAGGGGGACGCGGATCGTCGCCCCGGTTGCGCCATTCTCCCAATCCCAGGCCTCGTAGGAGGAGGCACGCCCTCCCCGCAGATCGGCGGCAATTCGACGCGCGATGTGAGCACCCTCCGCGAGGCCGTCCCAGCCGGGGTACCAGTCGTCAAGGTGCAGCACCTGCCAGCCGTTCACGAGCCGAGCGAGGGCGGCGGCCAGCGTGGACTTGCCGGATCCGGAGTATCCGTCGATGGTGACGACCGGGACGCCGGGCTTGGCGCTCTTCTCGTCGAACGAGGACGAGGCCCGCTCCCCCGCCAGGGCACTCAGGCGGGGGGCGAGCTCGCGGGCGGCCCCATCGGGGCCCATCGTGACGGGGACGGTGACCCGCAGGCCCGCTCCCCCGCCCACATCTTCCCAGGTCAGGGCGCTCATCGGCCCACCAGGGCGAAGGTGCCCGCCCAGATACTCGCAGCCAGCGCGATCGCGGGCAGTGCGATGGCGACAACCATGAGGGCGGCGTCGGCGGCGCACAGGCGCGAGACACGCGCCCACGTTCTCTTGCCTTCCGCGCCGAAGCCCCTTGCCTCCATGGTGGTGGCCAGCTTGCCGGAGCGACGCAGCGCAAACACGAGGAGCGAGAAGGAGCCTCGCAGGAAGGAACGGATGCGCGAGGCGTCGCCCACGCCTCGTGCGCGCCGCGCCCGCTCGAGGGCCTTCCAGTCGGCCGCCATCAGCGAGGTCATGCGCGCGCCCGCGAGCGCGGCGAGGACCGGGCGGGCAGGCAGGTGCAGGATCTGCGCGAGGCCGTCGCCCATGTCGGTGGGGTCGATGCGGTCGAGCAGCGCGATGGCGGGCATGACAATCGCGCACATGCGCAGGCCGATGCCCAGCGCCAGCCATATGGAGTGGTCCGAGATCGCGGCCGGCCCGAACTGCCAGTACACGGTTCCGCCCGGCGAGGCATAGAGCAGCATGGACAGCGCGCCAAGCGGCGCGGCCACGAGCAGCGGCGTCGCCTTCATGAAGAAGCTGCGCGCCGACACGCCCGACAGGGGCATGAGCGCGAGCTCGAGGGCGAGTGCCACGCCCGCGCTCACCGGATCGATCGTGATCAGCAGGGGGGTCGTTGCGACCAGGAGGGCGAGCACGCGGGCGACGGGATTCGTATGCGCGAGGAGGCCTCGGGCGCCGCGCTTCGGGCCGCGATCGTGAGCGTTCCCGGTGGGGGCGGCCTTGGCCTCGTCCGTGGAGGCTGCGGGCGATGCGCCGCGCGTCCCGACCTGCCCGAGGTCGACGACGCGCTGGCCCATCGCGGCCACGAACGCGGGGTCGTGCGTGATCGACACCAGGGTGACGCCGCGCTCGAGGGCGGCGCGCAGGAGGCGCACAAGGCCGAGCCACGTGCCGCGATCCTGGCCGAAGGTCGGCTCGTCGAGGATGAGCAGCTCAGGGGCGCTGATGAGCGCGGTCGCCACCGACAGGCGACGCTTCTCGCCACCCGACAGCGTCATGGGGTTGGCGCGCGCGAGTTTAGTCAGGCCCAAGGCCTCGAGATGTTCGTCGACGAGGGGGGCGATCTCCTCGTCGGTCATGCCGGCGGCGCGCGGACCGATTGCGAGTTCCTCGGCGACGGTGGCGGCCAGGAACTGGTATTCGGGCTCCTGGAAGACCATAGACATGCGGCCGAGCAACTGCTTGCTGCTCCACTCGTGGGGGTCGCCGGCCGTGCCGTCGGAAGTCTCGACCTCGACGGCGCCCTCCAGGGGCGGCAGGAGACCCGCGAGCGTCAGGGCAAAGGTTGATTTTCCGGCGCCGTTAGCGCCAACGATGCAGGTGGAGACCCCACGCTCGATCGTCAGGTCGATACCGCTGCGCACGGGGGCGGACGCGTCGTAGCCGATCGTCAGGTCGGAGACGCGGGCGATCGGGGCGGCTTCGGACGAGGCCGGGGCGACCTCGGGAGCGGGGCCGACCTCGGCAGCAACGTCGTCGCCGGGAAGCCAGATACCGCGCTCACGCAGGGCATCGCCCTGCTGTGCGAGGACCTCGTCGAGGGGGCCATCGGCGGCAATCGCACCGTCTGCGACCACGATGACGCGATCCACGAGGGAGGCCCACACGTCGACGCGGTGCTCGACGACGACCACGGTCGCACCCGTGCGCTCGACGACCTTTTCGACGGCGGCGCGCACCTCGGCGACGCCACTCGGGTCCAGGTTCGCGGTGGGCTCGTCCAGGAGCAGCAGGCCCGGGCCCATCGCGAGAATCGACGCCAGAGCCAGGCGCTGCTTCTGCCCGCCCGACAGCTCCGTCGTCGAATGATCCAGGGGGACGCTCAGGCCCACTGCCTCGAGCGAGTTCTCCACGCGCGGCCAGATCTCCTCGCGCGCAACCCCCAAGTTTTCCATGCCGAAGGCCACGTCGTCGCCCACGCGGGCGAGGACCACCTGGGCCTCGGGGTCCTGCATGAGCAGGCCCACTCGGCCCCTGGCATCGGCCGGGGCGACACCGTCGACGGTGAGCGTGCCGGTGGCCTCGCCCTCCTCGGCGCCGCCCAACAGGCCGGCCAAACCGCCCATGAGCGTCGACTTGCCCGACCCAGACGGGCCCAGCACCAGCACGCGCTCGCCCGGCGCGATATCGAGATCAACACCCGACAGCGCGGCGTTCTTGCGCCCGGCGTGACGCCATCCCCAGCCGCGCGCGCACACGCGCGCGCCCGCCCCCTCACCCAGCGCAACCGGGGCACCGGGAGAAGAAGCGGGGCGGGAGGAGGCGGAGTGGGCCTCGTCCATGGATCGGAAATCAGACAAGCTCACGCGCTCCACGTCCGGAAGCGAAGCGGTCCAGGGCACCCGTCTTCGCGAGCGCGTTCGTCAGCGCCCACGCGAGCAGGCCGGCCAGAACGATGCCCGACGCCATGCCGCACACGAGGTAGATCACGTTGTAGAGCACACCCTTCGCGAGGTGACCGGCAAGGAAGAGCTCGAGAACCCACTCAAACGCGAAGGACACGGCACCCGCAGCACACACGATCGTCGCGTTGTAGCGGCGGTAGGCGACCAGGGCGAAGACGACCTCCGCACCGAGGCCCTGCGCGAGACCCGAGTAGATGGTCTCGACAGCCCACTGGGAGCCCAGGGCCATAGAGACGGTCGCGGCCATCAGCTCGACGAAGAACGCGGCGCCGGGCTTGCGGATGACGTAGCCGCCGAGCGTGCCGCCCAGCAGCCAGACGCCCGTGACCAGGCCACCGACGCCGGGGCCGATGGTCTTGAGGAACTCGTAGCTAGCACCGCCCACCTGGTTCCAGACGACGAAAATGAGGCCGCACGCGACGCCCAGGACGGCGGCGGTGACGATGTCAATGACCCTCCAGCGGAGGGACGGAGCAGTGGATGCCATGCGAAAATACTCCCTTCGTGTTGCACGGCGGCCACGAGGGAAGAGCCTTCCTACGCCGGTATGATCCGGATCAGGTTCTACGGTCGGGGGTGGTCCCTCTCAGCTCGGTTCGAGCTCCCGTGGCACGCTGGTGAGCATAGTCACTAACTATGGGTTCCGCTACTCGTGCAGGTGGGGGCCGGTATGCGGCCCCTCGCCCGTGCCGCCGTCGCCGAGGACGCCCCGCGACGCGCGACGCAGCAGGAAATGGCGGTTCGCGAAGGCAGCGCCCACGATGAACGCGATCCAAATCAGGGAATAGACGAGGCCGGGGCGAGTGTCATCCCACATCGCCAGGATGACACCCATGCAGCCCATGAACGCCAGGACGATCCAGGCGCTGATCGCGCCGCCGGGGGCCTTGAAATGCGAGTCCGCGTGCAGCTGCGGGCGCTTGCGCAGGTACACCAGGTAGGACACGACGATGACGACCCACACACCCATGAACAGGGTGGCCGACACAGAGGTCACCAGCGTGAAGGCCTCAGAGATCGAGCCGCCCATCCCCATGATGACGATGCCCGACAGCAGGCACACGCAGGACAGGAACAGGGCATTGAGGGGCACGTGGTGCTTGGAGAGGCGAGCGAAGACACCGGGCGCCTGCTCCTGGCGGGCCAGGCCATAGAGCATGCGTGACGTGGAGTAGATACCCGAGTTCGCGCTCGACGCGGCCGAGGAGAGGACCACCAGGTTGACGATCGTGGCCGCGGCACCCAGGCCGGTCAGCGAGAACATCGTGACGAAGGGGGACTTTTCGGGGCTCACCTGATCCCAGGGGGTCACCATCATGATGGCCGCGAGCGCCGCCACGTAGAAGAGCATGATGCGAACGGGGATGGAGTTGACGGCCTTGGGCAGGGTGTTGTCCGGGTCGTCGGTCTCGGCGACTGTCGTGCCGACCATCTCGATGCCGATGAAGGCGAAGAGGGCGATCTGGAAGCCGCCGAGGAAGCCGGTGAATCCGGTCGGGAAGAAGCCGCCGTGGCTCCACAGGTTTGAGACCGCGGCCGCGGTGCCCTCGGTATCGACGGTACCCATGGCTACCATGCCGAAACCCACGATGACCAGGGCTATGATCGCGACGATCTTGATGAGCGCAAACCAGAATTCCGTCTCGCCGAAGGCCTTGACCGTCATGGCGTTGAGGGCGAAGAGCAGCAGCGTCGTCGCACCGATGGGGATCCACGCGGGCAGGTCTGGCCACCAGAAGTGCGTGTAGCCGGTGATCGCGATCATGTCGGCAACGCCGGTGACCACCCAGCACGCCCAGTAGGTCCACCCCGTCACGAAGCCGGCCCACGGGCCGATGAGGTCGCGGGCGATGTCCGCGAAGGTCGCGTACTTGTGGTCGGAGAGCAGCAGCTCACCGAGGGTACGCATAAACAGGAAGAGGACCGCGCCGATGATCATGTAGACCAGCAGGATCGAGGGGCCCGCGACGGAAATCGTCTTACCCGATCCCATGAACAGGCCCGTGCCGATCGCACCACCGATGGCGATCAGCTGGATGTGGCGGTTTTTCAGCGTGCGCTGAAGTTTTTCGCCACCCTGCTGGGGCTCACCCTGTTCGACATGTTCAACTGTCATCGTTGTTCCTTCCGCCAGCTCCCGTCCCGGGGGCGTTTTTGCGCGGCCTTTGCGCGCTTGCGTGACGCGCTTGACTATCCAACGCTACCGCACGGGTGCACTCATGACCGAATCCAGAGCTACGCATGGCAGAGGCCACGCATTCAAGTTAGGTTTGCCTTATGACACAGAATCCAGCGCCTTCGACGGACGAGACCGCCATCCCCTCAACGGCCGAGGCCTCGTACCCCCTGATTTCCGTGGCCACCGTTCCCACCGAACGGGCCGCGCGCTACGGCAAGCAGCTCGTCAGCCACATGGCACACAAGATCACGGGCTCGTGGGACGAGGAGGCGGGCAGCGGATACCTGCTGTTCGACCGCGAGGGTCCGATCCTGGGTCGTTTCGACGTTGTCGCGTCGGCGTCTGATCTGCGGCTCGAGCTGCGCACAGAGCCCGAGCGCGCCGATCGCCTCGAATTCATCGTCGGCATCCACCTGGCGCGCTTCGGCGCGCGCGACAGCCTCGCCATTTCGTGGGAGCGCACCGACGGCAGCGAAGGCACCACGCAGGGCCCCCTGACCCCCGAAGAGGTCGAGGCTCACGCCCGCGCCAAGAAGGCAGCCCGCGAGGCGGCTGCACGCGAGGCGGCGGCGCAAGAGGCCGGGCATGCGGAGTAGCCGCGGTACACACGGTGGACTAGGCGCGGCGGGGCACACGCGCGGCGCTAGACCGGGCACGCGGCTTAGGCCCGGCATCACCGCACGCAACATCCAAGCACGCAAGGCATCCGGGCCCCATCAATTCCGCATGCAATTCCCTGACGACCACACACAACAACACCCCAGAAACCGCATGATTCCAACGTTCTGACTTCAAAAGTTGAAACACTCACGGGGGAATTGCATGCGAAATTGCGGGGCGCTGATGCCCGCTCCCGGCAGATGTCGATACAGTCCCCACCATTCGGCACCGGGAGGCATTGCACCACTTAGCAGGACATTGCACTGGTTAGGGAGCATTACACCAGTTAGGGAGCATTACACCACCTGGGAACTGGTGTAATACCCAGCTAAATGGTGTAACACCACTTAGCAACAAGCCCAACCGCGCGGCCAGCATCCGATACCCGGAGGCATTGCACTACTTAGCAGGGCATCGCACTAGCTACTATCCAGTGCAATGCTCCCCCACCTAGTGCAACGCTCCCCGCTCACTCCTCCGGGTACGCAAAGGTTCAACCTGATCGGGAAGATTCCACCCGATCAGAAGGGGTTGATTCTTCCCGATCGGGTGTAACACCCCATCGGCAACAAGCTAGACCGTGGCAAGCGTCCGGCGGCCCGCAGCCAACGCCGCATCACCGTCCCCACATTCACCAATTCCGCATGCAATTCCCTGACGGCCACACACAACAACACCCCAGAAACCGCATGATTCCAACGTTCTGACTTCAAAAGTTGAAACACTCACGGGGGAATTGCATGCGAAATTTGGGGACGATCGCCGGAATCACGACATACCCAGCGACCACGCACACACACCGCAACGACAACCGCCGACATCAACGGATGCCGGCACGGAAGCGCAGACGCTCAGCGGCCCTCGAGGTAGTTCTTCGCGGCATGCAGGACCTGCTCCCACATGCCGATCGCGTCGTCGTACGCCTGGCGGGCCTCGGCCTCGTCGTCGGAGACCGACGCCAGACCCGACTCTTCCACGTGGATGGCGACGCCGCCGCGCTCCTCGGACAGGGAGACCTCGATGCGGGTCGCGTACTCGTCGGGCAGCTCGTCGTCGGCCAGCGGGTACCAGCGGAAGGCGACGACGTCCATCGGATCCTCGTCAGCCTTTTCGATCAGCCAGTCGCCGGCGTCCGGGTCGCTCACGCGATAGATGCCGTCATCCCCGAGCGTCACCTCGTGGTCACCCAGCGGGCCGTCGTTGACCCACCAGCCCGGCTCCGACACGAGCGCCCACGCGGCCTCAATGTCGCAGTCCACGACCACGTCGGTCTCGACGCGATCCAGGTCGTCCTCAACGTCGGCGTCAGAAGTCATGTCAAAGAAGCTCATACACCAACGGTACCGGGTCGGGCGCTCCCAGGCACGCGAATGGACACCGAAACGGGCGCCCATCTCCGCACGTCGGCAAGCACCCCATCAGTCATGGGAAGAGGGCCCCGTGCGAGCACTTCCGTACACACATGCACGAGGCATTGGAACGCCGCGTTCCTCGCGCACATACGACGAGGCACGCGGCAGTAAGTCCACAACGCCCGACGATCACCAGGCACAGATACGACGAGGCCGTGGCCAGCCCCGCAGGAAAGCGAGAGTCGGCCACGGCCTCGGCGTGTCAACAAGCCTCAGGCGAGACGCGTGATGCGGTAGCGCCAATCCACGGGGCCGACCTCGAGGGTCTCCACGCGGTAGTGCTGCTCGGAGTCCTGCAGGTGCGCGAACAACGGCTCGGGCTGGTGGGGTGCGCAGATCTGGATGTTCTCGCCGACGGGCAGGTTATCGACTGCGGCGAAGAGCACCGCGTGGCGCACGACGCGGGGGATCGAGTGGATGACCAGCTCGTCCGCGCCCGGGCGGTGAATGACGCCGGCGCCGCCAGCGTGGACATTGCCCGCAGAGGGGGCGCCGTCACCGCAGCCGCAGCCGCCCGCAGTGGAGGCGATGGGCTCGGCGGCCATCTCGTGGGGGCGCT